>JAJRQS010000055.1 GCA_024280135.1 Bacteroidota bacterium
CAGCAACTCGCCCTTGCGGACAAATGGGAGATGCCCTATGCTCGTGAAAAAGCAGTATTTCCTTTACCATGGTTGCGAGCAGAACATAAGTTTTGGGTAAGCGTAAGACGTATAGACCAAGCAGGTGGAGATCGAAATTTGGTTTGCACTTGTCCTCCGATGGAAGACTATATGGAGGTAGAAACTTAAATCATGAACCGACCGATACTGACTGTTGACTTAAAAGCCTTGACGCACAACTTGCATTACTTTCGTTCTAATCTACGTCCTGAAACGAAAATAATGGCGATGATCAAAGCTAATGCCTATGGTGCTGGAAGTATTGGGGTGGCTCGGGCTTTGGAAAAAGAACACATCGCTTACTTGGCAGTCGCACGAACAGAAGAAGGCATCACACTCCGCAAAGCGGGCATACTGACACCTATCCTAGTCCTACTTCCGGATGATGATCGATATGATGATTTGGCTACTTATCATTTGGAAGCTGAAATCTATAGTGTCCAACAATTAGCCAAAATTGCCGCTAATGGATCGGCTATCAAAATCCATTTGAAACTAGATACAGGTATGCATCGGAGTGGAATGGAGTCCTTTGATATTCCTTTGATTCAAAAAATCCTTGCGGAAAATAATCATCTAAAAGTCCAATCTATTTTTTCGCATTTGGCTTCCGCCGAAAAGATGGAGCACGATTCTTTTACGAGAAAACAAGCAGCTACTTTTCAGAAAATGTATGCCGCATTGGGCATTCCTGTAAAAAAACATATTTTAAACAGTAATGGTACTTTGCGCTTTCCCCAATATCATTTTGACATGGTACGACTAGGGATCGGTCTCTTTGGAACGGGTGTCAAAAATGCCCCTTTAATGAATGTCAATACGTTGACTGCAAGAATTTTACAAGTTCGAATGGTCGCACCACCAGAAACAGTCGGCTACAATAAAAAAGGTTTAATCTCCAAACCTTCATTAATTGCAAGCATCAATATCGGCTACGGAGATGGACTAAAACGCCAACTGGGGAATGGGCATTATTCGTTTTTGGTTAAAGGACAAAAAGTAAAAACTGTTGGTGTTATTTCTATGGACATCACCATGATTGATGTAACAGACGTTCCCTACGTCCAGGTAGGCGATGAAGTCATCATTTTTGGTAAAGACCTTCTCGTGGATGAATTAGCTACAAAAATCGACACCATTCCCTATGAAATTTTTACTAGCTTATCTAGTCGGGTCGAACGAATTTATTTTTAACAATAAGGATTTTTCAAAAAACGGTGTAGCGGTTTGAGGTGTTAGGGTTTTATGGTGGGTTCAAATATAAAAAATTCGTGCATTCGTGGCAAAAAAACTATCTAGTGCTGTTTTAATTCGTGGAGCATTACTCCTTCTTCACAAATCGAAAAACTTCATGAGTGTTCTCACTGGACATTTTCAAAAAGTAAATCCCTGACTTCAAGTGCACAACATTGAATTCCATTTTATTTTCACCCACACTCGTTACCATCTTTGACAAAATTTGTTCTTGCCCCTGTGCATTATAAATTGAGAACTTCATATCCTCTTCGTTTTCGGAAAAGAACTGAACCGTAATAACATTAGTAGAAGGATTTGGGTATAGCCTTACCTGCTGAGCGGTATTATTAATAATTCTATAACTTGGCGGCATAGCAGCAGCACATTCCATTTCTAGCACATGTCTTTTAGCCACTAATTCATTTTCTAGCTTCCAAGTTCCTGCCCAAAAGTTCATGACTGCATAATCATGACTGTTTGTATTCCCAAAGCTTAAATCCAAAGTAACCGGCTCGCCATTTGACCAAGTACCATGTCCTTCAGAATCTTTATCGTTGTATCCGATGAATACCATCGTATTCCCAATTTTTAATTGTAGGAAATCATTTTCAGCTTGCGTATTGATGGCTGCCAAATATCCTGAGGCATTTGCATCTATATTTGCGGTATTCCAATTTGACTTAGCAGTAGAGAGGTAATAGTTATGATTATTAAAACTACCTAAATTACTATATCCCTCAAGTGTTTGGGGACAATTATTTGATGTTTCTCCACCCCCAGAAGAACAATTTTTTTGCATGATGTATTTTCTATTCACCACACTTTTATTAAAGCCCCATTCACCATTCCACGGCAATAAGACACCATAATCATTGTCTGAATCATTTAGCCCACACCAATCACAATCCGTAATATTAGTATACCCAACGGCACTACCGTCAGCCCATCGCATATTACCTTCTTGTATTACGTCATTCAGCCCAAAATAAACGATTTCGTCTATCAAGTTCATTAAGTAATTTTGTTCATCAACAGAAGTAATTTTGGCTAACTGTCCCCCATTGGCTGTACAAGATGCTTTCGCCACCTCCCAAGTTTGGGCATCAGTTGAAACATAAAAAGTTTTGCCATTCCATGAGCCTAGCTTTGAAAAACCTGTTATGTCACCACAACCTCCTCCATTGGTGTTTGCATTGACTTGGATGACAAAACTACAAGTTTGGCTTTGGTTGCAATTATCCATTGCTTGGTATGTGATCGTATGGTTGCCTATCCCAAACGAAGACCCAGAAACACCACCCGCTACCTGCGTAACAGTGACGGAACCCGTGCAGGTAGAAGTGGCAATAGGAGTAGCCCAATTGACGACCATTGATGTTGTGTTTGGCTGGAGTGTCACGGTGACATTGGGCGTACAATCCATAGACAGTACACCACCACCTGTGCCTGTATTACAATCTACTTCCATTATTACCTTCTTATTGACCTTATCACTTTGAAACGCCCATGAACCATCCCATGACAACATGACAACATAATCATTATTTGCATTATTCACTTTACACCACGGGCAAGTAGTTGTATAATTTTCATAAGAACCATCAGAACCGCCTACCCAACTTGTATTCCCTTCATTTTCGTGGTCGGACAATCCAATGTACACCGTTTCGTTAATAACGCTTTCAATAAAATTATTCTCAGCTTCACTACCAATATTCACTAAGTAACCCCCATTAGCAGAAGCTAATGCTTGGCCCTCCTGCCAAGACATCACATTGTTTGATTGGTAATAGCCATGTCCATTAAATTCACCTAGTTTAACAAAGCCTTCGATAAAATCAGGACATCCTGGCTCAGGGTCAGGGTCAGGGTCAGGGTCAGTCCCTCCTTGATTATCATACACGACTATTTGAGCGGTATTAACCCATATCAGATTAAACTGGTTGATACCGTATCTGTCATGATGTACTTTATCATATCTAAAAACTTTATCCTCCCAACGATGATCTCTATACCAAGTCTCAAAATCCGCAAGCGGTCTGTTTGCTTGCATATCAAAAGCATAAGGAGTCATCGTTTTAATAATTGGATCCACTACATTTCTATTAATGGGTTTTACACCATTTACCGCTGAAGGATCATTATAGTAACAATAGCTATTAGGAAAATGAACCCAAGGGATTCTACCAGGAATAGGTAGAACACCTCTACTTGTACAGACGTTGATAATCCCTTTTAAGGCATTTTCAAAAATTGCCATTTCAGCATCATTCTCAGGTGCGTCATAGGGGACTAATATGGGGTGCGATCCAAAAATATCATTTAAGCCATAAGAAAAAGCCACGAAGGAAACTTCCTGTAATTCATCTAAGATGGGTGGCAAAGAATCTACAGCTTCTCTTGCCGTCTCTCCTCCTTTTCCTCCATTAATAACGATGGGATAATAAGCTGGATTTTGTTCTCGAATCTTATCCGAAAAGTAAGTTTCCGCTTCGTAGTTCGTGTTTCCAGCAGTCATGTTTCCCTTCGTTTCGCTGTCGCCAAAAAACAACCAAAAATCGTTTTTTTGCCCCGCTGGAGCCGTCTGAAAAACATCCAAACGCCCTAAAGATAGATGGTGATAGTTTAGTTCTTTAACCTTAACCCATTTGGGTTTAGTGTTTTGAAAAAAGATAACATTGTCCTTTCTTTTATTATGAAAATCTTTGACTAGGGTCCAGTTTCCATCTATTCCATTTGTTGAATTATGGCTAGTGAACAACTGGATATGTTTAAAAGAATTATTGTTTACATTCCGATCTTTCCAAGATTTGGCACGCCAGTGTAAGATCAGTCTATCTGAAGTAGTGTTTTGTGCATCCACTTGAATAGCAATCTCGACGGGTCCAGTCACATCGTAATAGGATTCGTCCGAACCATCCACCAATGCGTCCAAGTTCGTATACTGCTCTGCTGGCTTACTACAATAGATCGGTTTATTTAAACTGATACATTGATTGGTTGCCACTGGTTGGGCAAAAACAGGTAAGTATAAAAAGACTAAAAAAAGCGTGCCGAGTAATAGGACAAAGTTCGATTTCGTATTCATAGTGCGTTTGATTTCTACAACAAACATACGTATTACGTCGACCTTGACCTACCACTACAGGAAAATTATTGAAAAATAACTAAAAACTATACATTTAAATATGGTTATTTTTTTAATCTAAGCGTTTACTTTATTTGCTCCATCCAGATTTTTACTTTTCTGAGATACTGCTCGTATTTTTTCTCACTATTTTTAATAGCGTAAATGATGTGCTTAGGTTCTTTTAAGAATAACTCGGATCCTCTTAAGTTAACACCATATTGCACGAGCGGTGTATAATGTCCTTTTTTACCTTTCGGCAAAATCAAGCCTTCTTGTTTTAATACATCAAATAACACCATAATAAACGGCAAGGACTTACTATTAATCGGTACTTTCAAATTAGCCTCGTGCTTCTCAAATAGTAGTTTGAACGATTTTACAGAATCTATTGACCCCTCTGCTTTTAAATTTCTAGCAATCTCGTCTAATTGGTGTGGCTCTCCAGCCCAATCGTAATAAGTGATGACTTGTGGCTGTAGCTTCTTCTTGGTGATAGTCGATATTTTATACATCAAGTCTAAACGAAGAAACTGGTTGAGCACCTCGAAGTTATAATTATTAATCTTACAAGCAGTCTTCAACGAATTCTTAATGATGTGTACCGTTTCGTGTACTTCTCGATTACTGAATTCAATAACTTGCTGGATGAGGTAAGTTGAAATATCATAAATCTTATCTCTCAAAAACTCCTTTTCTTCAACATCTTTCACCTTAGCGACAATGGCATTCATTTGCGTCAAGTAAGAAGAGGCCATATTTCCAATGGAAAAATCTAACTCGAATGGCTGTATGGTTTCCATTTGCTCAAATTGAGATTCCAATAGCTCTATGGTCTTATTCGTTACAATAACTATGTTGTACTTATCTAGTCGCTCTCTAATGGCTACATAATCCTCTGGATATAACCTCTTTAAAATAGACGTAACATTCATAACCCAATTTTTTGCGTTCAAGATAAAACATTATTAGAAAGCTTCAAGCTTTTCTCTTAGCTTTCTTTAATAAAATGAAAAATGGGTGTAGCACCCAAAGCATTACGTTAAAACATATATAAACTACTAAAAACACTTTACTTGACATAGAATCTATTATCTTATCTAAATAATTAATTCAAAAGTAACGTATACTGTGGGACAATAAAGCTGACTTCTGCGAAAGTCAATCAAACGTCAAGCGCTTTTAAGTGTAAGTGATTGATAATTAACTGATTAAGAAATAAAATTGCCGGAAAAGTAAGTGACTACTGTTTTAGAAAAGTCAAATTTAGGCGTAACAATTACAAAAAAAAGCGATTCTGGAAAACCAGAATCGCTTTTTAAAAATAATGAAAGGGCTTACTTTACCGCTACCCCTACTTTGTTAAACATGAACTTAATAGCAGCCTCGATTTGCTCATCTGTACAGTCCATACAAGTTCCTTTAGCAGGCATTGCACCAAAATCTCCCGTAAAACCAGCGATTGCATGCTCCTTTAATGTAGGCATTCCTTTAGCAGCCATTGTTTCCCATCGTTTCTTGTCTAATGTTTCGCCTTCTGTCGCTGCTGCACCTGCAACACCTGCTTTGTGGCAAACATGGCAAGCCTTGTTATAGACTGCTTCTCCATCAGCTGAAGCAGTCGCTTCTGGTGCAGGTTCTGGTTTCTTCACTTCCTGTTTTACAGGAGGAGTCGTAGTTGTTTTAGCAGTAGTCTTAGCATCGTCACCACAGCTGGAAAGTGTCGCTACTGTAAAAAGAACCATTACTAATAAAGTCAAAAGATTTTTCATGTTTAATTTTTTTTGGTGATAATCACCTGAGTCATAAAAATATTCGGCGCAAAGGTATATAACAACAATGAATAATACCTAAAAACTTTTATTTAGATGATAAATGTCATTGAATTACACAAACATCACATCAGAAGCAATCCTATCCGCATAGTGCATTCCTTTTTGCGTAAGCGAATAGACATCATCCACTTGGGCTACCAGCCCCACCTCTATACTCGGCTGAATTTCCTTTCGGAAAAAAAGAACATAGTCCTCCCCAAATTGGGCAATTTGCTTTTCAGAACAGCCCCATTTAGTCCGTAGTGCTGTCATCACTAATTCATTGTACTGATCCTTGGTGTCCAATTTTTCTATTTCAAAAGGGATGCGATTTTCCTTGATCGCCTTCATATAGGTTTGGTTATTAGCGATATTCCATTGGCGACTTAGCCCATTAAAAGAATGTGCCGAAGGCCCTACGCCCAAATATGCCTTTCCTTGCCAATAGGCTGTATTGTGTCGAGCTTCTTTTCCCGGAAGGGCAAAATTGGATATTTCATAATGAGTCCATCCTTTCGCTTGCGCAAAATGCATCAGCATCTCAAATTGTTCATTGGCTTTTTTTTCATCAATGGGTGGATATTTCCCTTTTTTAATGAAATGAGCCAAAGCCGTTTTGGGTTCTACGGTCAAGGCATAGGCTGACAAATGATTGATGGGAAAATTAAAAGCTTTCTCCATGTTTTTTAACCAGCTATCGTTTGAAGATGTGGGAATCCCATATATCAAGTCTACATTTATTTCTTCAAACCCATGCTCAAAAGCTAATTCTAGGGCGCTAATGGCTTCGGCTGGCGTATGTGCCCGATTCATCATATCCAAGTCAGCTTTAAAAAAAGATTGGACACCGATGCTCAGTCGATTAATACCCATTGATTTTAGCGCAAGCAATTTATCCTTATTAAGATCGTCAGGATTGGCTTCTAAAGTAATCTCTGCATTCGAGCTTATTTTGAATAATTGATGGATGGTATCAAAGATCCGTGCTAGGTATTTTTCCGAAAGGATAGAAGGAGTCCCTCCGCCAAAATAAATGGATCCCAAAGGCTCGTCCGCCAAGTATGCTTGTTGCATCTGTAGCTCTTGCACAATAGAAGTGACCATCTCTTCTTGGTACTTGGTCGCAGTAGAAAAGTGAAAATTGCAGTAATGACATGCCTGCTTACAAAACGGTATGTGGATATAAATGCCCATCGATAGCTTAACAACTAAATTAATGCGCTTTTGTTAGGTTCTAGGCAAGATAATTTGCAACTTTGCAACTCCCTAGATTCTTTTTAATCAATAAAAGCAACCACATGAGTGACCAAATGGATATGATAAGACAGAGTGCGAAAGATTTTGCTGAAAAGCACATTCGCCCTCATTTTATGGAATGGGATGAATCTCAGCATTTTCCAGTCGATCTCTTTCGAGAAATGGGCAAATTAGGTTTTATGGGTGTTTTAGTCCCTGAAGAATATGGCGGGACGGGTCTTGGTTATCAGGAATATGTAACCATTATCGATGAGATTTCAAAGGTCTGTGGCTCTATCGGCCTGTCCGTTGCTGCACATAATTCGCTTTGTACCAATCATATTTTATCTTTTGGTAGCGAAGAAATTAAGCAAAAGTACTTGCCTAAATTAGCAAGTGGCGAATGGATAGGTGCTTGGGGATTGACTGAGCCCAATACGGGTAGCGATGCGGGACGAATGCAATGTGTTGCCAAAAAAGATGGGGACTATTACGTCATCAACGGGGCAAAGAATTTCATCACCCACGGTAAGTCGGGTCATGCGATGGTTGTCATGACTAGAACTGGAGAACCACTCGATAGTCA
>JAJRQS010000056.1 GCA_024280135.1 Bacteroidota bacterium
AGCAGAATCGGGTGTATTAACCATGGTACTCACAAAAATATTATTGGCTGCATGAAAGCCTAAAGCAATTTCTAGTCCATCATCCATCACTGTAATGATCGCAAAAAACAGACCGACTAAGAAAAAATAAGTCATCATCTTTAATGCTCCATAAGCTTCGACTTCTGGATTTGCACCATGCAAGGCTGCAAAAATTATGGATGTTAATATAATAGGTACAAGCCTATTCTTAAACAACAAACCCAGCCCTTGTAGCAAATAACCCCGTATTAATAATTCTTCTAAGGAGGTTTGAATGGGTAATATCAATACTGCAATTATTAACAAAACGAAAAATTTATCTGGATGAAAATTCCAGACATAGTTTTCTGGATGCAGCATATAACCCACCACTTCCATCAATAGTAACAACCCAAACCACACACCAAATGCTTTAAAAATTTTGGGCCAATTGACTTTATTCCTTGCGGAAACTAAAGATGAAAACCGCTTTAAATGGAGAGAACGTACAAAAATATACAACATGGCAAAACCAAGAACAAACTGTAACAGCATTAAAACCAAAAGGAGGTTACTATCTAAATCATGCAACGAATTGTCCATGGACATAATACCCTCTACTAGTTGATCCCTTGACCAATCTGGATGCTTATTCTGAATACCAATATATACGGCGACTAGATAGGGCAAGGAACCCAATACCATTCCAAGAATAACAAAGACTGTTGTCAATAAGTACTTCCACCATTTATTTGAACCTTCCTGGCGTGCGTTTCTAAAGAGCATATTTTTTTCTTTTCAACTTCATAAAAAGGTATTTAAATACTAAGCCTAATTCCTTTACAAACTAAAACATCAATAAACAAAGTTATCGAGTTCTACATGCTCTTAATGCGGCCAATAAACACTCAGAACGATCCACCTACAACCAACTCTATAATTCAAATTTCAAATTATAGTAGGCAAGGCAAATACCACTATTCGACTATTTTAATCTAGCATATAAGTTTGTCCAGCATTCACTAAGTCATCAAAAATGATTCCTTTTGATGCTTCCAATTGCTCTTTCATCTGTCCTACAAATCGTTCATCAAAAGACATTTCTTTAACGGATCGAATCACGCCTGTCACAATCGGGTTTTTCATCCGAACCAACATAAAGTGCAAGGTCGGATTAGGATCATGGGCATCGTGTGTCATGATGTCTTCTTCCGTGATTCCATTTTCCCCGATGGTTACCACTTCTATTTCTAAGCCATTCAGTTTCAATCCTTTATTACTATCGTGACCAAAAATCATCTTCTTGCCATGCTCCAAATACACTTGATTATCAGCACGAGTTTCTTTCTTATTAAAAAGATCAAAAGCACCATCATTAAAGATGACGCAATTCTGCAGGACTTCGATAAAAGAAGTTCCTTTAAATTGCTCTGCCTCAATAAATAACGAGGCCATTTCTTTTGGTCTATTACCCGATATTCTTGCAAAAAAGCGGCTATTGGCACCGATGGCTAATTCTCCTGGATTAAATGGAGGCTGTGTATTTCCGAAAGGTGAAGTAGTCGTCTTTTGGCCTAGATAAGAAGTTGGCGAAAACTGACCTTTAGTCAATCCATAAATTTCATTATTAAATAGAATAATATTCATATCCACATTTCGCCGTATGGCATGAATGGTATGATTACCGCCTATCGCTAAGGCATCTCCATCCCCCGTAATGACCCAAACACTTAGATCAGGGTTAGCTAACTTAGTACCAGTGGCCACCGCTGCCGCACGTCCATGAATACTATGCATCCCGTAGGTATTCATATAATAGGGAAAACGAGAAGAACAACCGATACCCGAAATAAAGACAATATCTTCCTTATTGCGCCCGATTTCAGGCAAAGCTTTTTGTACAGCTCTTAGAATTACATAGTCATCACAACCCGGGCACCAACGTACCTCTTGGTCACTAGCCATGTCTTTGTGTGTATATTTTTTATTCTCTGTCATCTTTTTTCCTTTTGAAAGCAACCTAAATTATGCTTCTTCTTTTAACAATTGTTCAAAGCGCATGATTAATTCTGACCCCGTGAAAGGCAAGCCTTGAACCTTATTGTATTTATAATACTTATGACCCGGTTGTGCAAAATGCAAAATCTTATAAAGCTGTCCTGTATTCAATTCACACACCACTACTTTTTTGAACTTACTAAAAACTTCTGCTGTATTCTTAGGCATCGGATTAATATATTTTAAGTGTGCTAGACCAATACTTTCTCCTTTGGAAGACATACTCATCACGGCCGTATGAAGCGAGCCATAAGTACCGCCCCAACCAACAACTAATAAATCGCCTTCTGCTGCACCTTCAACTTCTAACTCCGGAATATCATTTTCAACCCTTTTGACTTTCTCGGCTCTAATCTTGACCATCTCTTCGTGATTAGTGGGATCCATATTCACGTTACCTGTTTCTACATTCTTTTCTAGGCCACCTAATCTATGTTCATACCCTTCCATACCCGGAATAGCCCATTCTCTCGCCAAAGTGTCCTTGTCCCGAGTATAGGGTGTCCATCCTTTAAGTTTACTAACGGTTCTAGGGGTAATATCTGGCAATTCACCTAATGTTTTAATCAACCAAGGCTCAGATCCATTAGCAATATAACCATCACTCAGTAATAAAACAGGCGTCATATGCTCAAGTGCTAGACGAGAGGCCTCATACGCCATATCAAAACAATTCGAAGGAGAATTTGCTGCCACTACAATTATTGGACTTTCACCATTACGTCCATACATGGCTTGAAGAAGGTCAGATTGTTCTGTTTTAGTCGGAAGGCCTGTAGAAGGTCCTCCCCTTTGTACATTCACAATAACCATTGGAATTTCAGTCATCATCGCTAACCCAATGGCTTCTCCTTTTAGCGCAAGCCCAGGACCTGAAGTCGTCGTAATCGCCAAATCTCCTGCAAAAGCCGCCCCAAATGCTGAAGCGACACCTGCAATCTCATCTTCCGCCTGAAAAGATTTCACTTTAAATTCAGGATGTTTTACTAACTCATGGAGGATATTTGAAGCAGGCGTAATTGGGTAAGAACCCAAGAATAATTCTTTATTAGCCTTTTGAGCTGCAGCGATAAATCCCCAAGCAGTTGCTTGATTACCCATGATTATCCGATATTTTCCTTTCTTTAACTTTGCGGGCCGCACTTGGTAGGTAGTCGCAATCAACTCTAGATTTTCAGCATACACATTACCCGCTTTTAAAGCACGTGAATTGGCTTCTATGATAATCTCTTTACCCTTGAATTTCTTCTTTAAAAAATCAACTGTGTGCTTTTTATCACGCCCATAAATCCAATAAACCATACCTAAAGTAAACATATTTTTACTTCGATTCATCGATTTTTCCTTCATGCCCAAATCAAGTAAAGCCGCTTTCGTTAAACTTGTAATCGGCGCTGCAATCAAACGATAACTTTCCAGACTACCATCTTCAATTGGATTAGCACTGTATCCAGCCTTTTTAAGGTTTTTGGGTGTAAATGAATCTGTATCAACGATTAACATTTTCCCAGGAGAAAGATCAGCTAAGTTGGTCTTTAAAGCCGCAGGGTTCATGGCGACTAACATATCTAAATCATCGCCAGGTGTACTTATCTTTTCATTAGAAATATGAACCTGAAACCCCGACACACCATAAACACTGCCTTGAGGGGCTCGAATTTCGGAAGGGTAATTCGGGAAAGTAGCGATATCATTGCCCATCAATGCTGATGTATCTGCAAACTGTGCTCCTGTC
Source organism: Bacteroidota bacterium (assembly GCA_024280135.1). Taxonomy (GTDB): domain Bacteria; phylum Bacteroidota; class Bacteroidia; order Chitinophagales; family Saprospiraceae; genus HyVt-613. Next base: position 3,794 of record JAJRQS010000056.1, read on the forward strand.
AATTGCATACCATCTCCAGAGTCTCCCGCAAAACGGACTACTACTGAAGATATATCATTCGAGGATATGTTGGAAATCTTAGTATCCATAGATTTAATTTTCATATTCGTTAACCCTTAATCACAACAAGGTATTTTCAAGTAGTCCAATTTTGGCAAAGCTAACCAAAAAATGGTATCAAACACGTTAAAAGCACTACTTTAAGGGTCAAGACTTAATTTAGACCTTTTCTAAAAAACAAAAAGTTCGTAGGTTTGTTTTCGTTTCTTCAACAATTCCACCAACCTTTCGTTGGGAAGCTATTATACAAATTAAAACAGTAAAAAAATGGCCATAATAATAACTGACGACTGCATCAATTGTGATGCCTGTATATCTGAATGTCCAAATAATGCTATCTACGAGCCAGATGAAGAATGGGCATTTGCAGATGGTACCAAAATGTCAGACAATACTAAACACGAACCACTTTCTGATGAGTTTTATTACATCATCGCTGACAAGTGTACTGAATGTAAAGGTTTTCATGATGAGCCTCAATGTGCAGCTGTTTGCCCTGTTGACTGTTGTGTTCCTGATGAAGCTAATGTTGAAGACGAAGCGACTCTTCTTGCAAAAAAAGCTAAACTGCACGCTGAGTAGGTGCATGCTTTCGCTAAAAAATGAAAAGACACTTCCTTTTGGGGAGTGTCTTTCTTTTTTAGCACGAATTTGATTCTTATCTCAATCAAAAACAATTATTTAGTGAGAAATAATGTCCTATCTCAGAACGCTCATTCGTCTAAAAAGCATATATTCACTTAAAATAAAAAAGATGAAAGAATTTATGATGATTTTTCATGAAGACAGGAATTTACCTAAGCCTTCCCCTGAACAAATGCAAGCAGCTATTAAGGATTGGCAAGATTGGATTGGTGGGATTGCCGCTCAAGGAAAGTTTGTATCCACAGATGCACTTGGCTATGAGGGCAAAACACTGCATGCCGACTCCACCATTACAGATGGACCTTATGCTGAAGTAAAAGAGATTATCGGTGGTTATACCATTGTCAAAACCGAAAATATTGATGACGCCATGAAACTTGCAGAGGGTTGCCCAATATTCAAAATAGGAGGAAAGGTTGAAGTCCGAGACGTAATGGTTTTTGATATATAATTCCAAGGTAGTGGAAGGTAATAGCTTAATACCCAATTTATTTCGTTCAGAATTCAGTAAAATAGTTTCTGTCCTATGCAAACGATTTGGCTTATCTAATATCCAATTGGCAGAAGACCTTACCAGCGATACTTTTCTAAAAGCTAGTGAAACATGGGGATTAAAAGGGATTCCGGACCATCCACGTGCTTGGCTTTATCAAGTTGCCCAAAATAAAGCTAAAGACCACTTTCGACGGGAGCAAATTTTTAATAAAAAAATTGCTCCCGTTTTAAACAAAGAAAATATATTTTCTGAAATTGAAATTAATCTATCTGAAGTTAATATCAAAGACAGTCAACTCCAAATGTTGTTTGCAGTCTGCCATCCCACTATTAAGCAAGAAGGCCAAATAGCCCTTGCTTTACGGGTGCTTTGTGGCTTTGGTATAGAAGAAATTTCCAATGCACTACTTTCCACTAAAGCCACTATTAATAAGCGATTGTATCGAACTAAAACCATTATTCGACAGCATAACATTCAATTAGTCCCTCCAAACAAAACAGACTTAGTATTACGAATAGATAGTGTTTTAAATATACTTTATTTACTTTTTAACGAAGGCTATTATTCGGCCTCTAGTGAAAAAGCTATTCAAAAGGAACTCTGTATTGAGTCTATGCGATTATTGTATATGTTGCTTAATTATCCTCTTACCAATACGCCGAAGACAAATGCACTAATGGCATTATTTTGCTTTCACGCTTCACGTTTTGACGCAAGACTACAAAGAGATGGAACGCCAATTTTATTTAACGACCAGGATAAAACTAAATGGAACTATGAATTGATAGCTAAAGGAAAATACTTCTTACCGTTTTCGACGCAAGTAAAATCGAAGTATCATTTAGAAGCTTGGATTGCCTATTGGCACACGCAACTTGCTATTTCAAAAAAAGACAAATGGAATAATATTCTCCAACTTTACAACCAACTAATCCAAATCCAATACTCCCCTATTACAGCTTTAAACAGAACTTATGCCTTGGCAATGGCAGAAGGTAAAGCAGTAGGTTTAAAGGAAGCCTTGAAAATTGATTTAAAAGAAAACCATTTATACCAATGCCTTTTAGCCGAATTACATACAGATTCAAGCAAACAAAAACATCATTTACAGCTTGCGCTAAAACTTGCTCGTACAGAACATGACAGAGAAATCATTTTGCGAAAGCTTCAAAATATCACCCAGCAATCAACTTTGCCTTCAAAGCCACAAACTCCTCCTCAGAAATAGCGCCTTGTTCTTTCAGTAACGCTAGTTCTTTCAATTGCTCTACAATATTACCCGAAGTAGTTTTTTCGGGAGCAACATTTGCGGAAGCTCCTTGATCCTCATCGAATTCAAAGTTCTCCGCTTGAAAGAACCGTTCATCATTGTCTTCGTCCTTCTGATTTTTTACATCTTTTACGACTACTTTTCCTTTTTCAAATTTCTCTTTATAGTATTTGCGTAAGCGATCTATATCAAAATCCAAAATGGTTCCCCCTTCACTAAAATGCCTTTTAAAAACCTCTCCAAGTGCATAAGTAGAGGCTCCTGCAAAACTCGACACAGCCATTCCTCCAAGCCATGAACCTATTCCGGGTATCAACTTTACTAATCGCCC
>JAJRQS010000057.1 GCA_024280135.1 Bacteroidota bacterium
CTGACAGAATGACCGCGCTCTGTCACCTGTTTTACCGCCTCTTGCTTAAACTCTTCTGTATACCTCTGATTGGACATAGACACACCTCCGTTTGATTGTAATTGTATTATCACATGTGTCTACTAAAGCGGGGGAAGTCCACCAGACCTACATGCGGCATCCATAGAACCAAAAGAGTGCCTAACGAATTGGACGCCAGATAAGATACAAACACTCCTTAATCGTCCAATATTTGACGAAGCAATTTATGGGACTGTCAGATTTCATCATCGGACAGTCCGAGAGTATTTGACGGCTAAGTGGCTCAACCATCTTTTAGATGAAAGAAAGTCACAAAGAGAGGTTAAAAATATACTCTTCGCAAAACAGTATGATATTAATGTCATCATACCATCTATGAAACCAATAGCTGCTTGGATGGCTTTATGGGATGAAGGCATTAAAAATCATATTATGAGAATTGCACCAGAGGTTCTTATTGAGAATGGTGACCCGTCTGCACTGCCAGTTGAATTTAGGAAACTACTGCTTACCAGATTTGCAGAATTTTATGCAGAACGTCGCTATACTGGCACATCGTTTGATATTACAATGATTCGCCGTCTGGCCGACCCAGAGCTCGCACCAACGATAAATACTCTTCTTCAAAAATACGCAACAAATAACGATGTCTCTGCATTATTATTGAAATTAATTTGGCAAGGACAAATATCAGGATCGGTTGTAGCAGCCCTACCTTACGCTTTAGATAAAAAGGCGAGTTCTTATATTAGGATCTGCGCTATTAATGCTGTTGCTAAAGCTGGAACAACTAAGCAGCACCGTGAATTAATCAAGGCACTGCTTCCTAACATACCGACTCTTAGTTCAAGAGTGATCGCTACAGTATGTGACCTGTTCTTTCCCGGCATTATCACTGTTCCGAAACTATTGAAAATATTAAAAACAACTAAACCACCAGAACAATTTTCATCATACCAATTAAGAGAAAGCATAGAAGATATTGCCGAAGCTACTTTACTAGAAAAGTCAGCGGAGAAATTATTACGAGGACTTCATAAACTTCTAAAAAAACAGCCTTTTATCAAACAACGCCCCTGCGAAATTTCAAAGAGATATGCATGGTTATTGCCAAACGCTATTATGCTGGCAAATCGATTTATCCGAACAAAACATAAGTTTCACTTAGATCCGATTGTACTGGATTTAGTCCTTGGTTTCCTTGCCATACGAAATTATGATGATATTTACACCCACGACAAAAATGAAATCTTAAAAGACGCTAAGGCCTCTCCAGAGTTCAGGTACAACCTGTTTTGGCATGCGGTTGCTGCTACACGTAATCGAAAAAAAGATAATAAAACATATTCAACCGAATACTGGCAATTACGGCCTGATATTTCTAACTTCTGGACGCCTAACGCCGAAGACCTAGAAAAACTTTTCAAAGATCTTATTCATAGACCATTAATTAATGACCGGCTGATCGCCTTATCAGCTATTATTGCAATTTATATGGACGGAAAACGCCCTCCTAAATTGCGCGAAAAAATGAAACGTGTCGTCTCTGGAACACCGGAGCTTGAAGCTAAACTGCACGACTTCTTCCATCCAAAGCCACAATCTAAAGAAGAAAAAAAGCTTCGCCGTCAACAACGTAATTCTGAGCGTAAATACATAAAGCGCAAACAATTTCAAGAAGCAAACCGCAAGAATTGGCAGACAACACTAAAGAAAAAACCACACGATGTTAGAAACGTTGGTAACCCTCAAGAAGGATTAATCTTGCCACGAACCACCTATCTTTATAACCGGATTAAAGAAAAGAATAACGAGACAGGAAATGGTTTAGGGTGCGCAAATTGGAAGGAATTGGTAGATGAATTCGGTTCTGATGTTGCAAAGAACTTCCGAGATGGGTGCATAGCCTATTGGCGTGATTATGATCCCTTTACAGATTCAAACCATCGAACTACTAGTTCAACTCCTTGGTCTCAGATAATTGGCTTAACTGGCCTTGCCATGGAGGCAAATGATGACCCTAATTGGGTAACTAAAATTAACAGTGATGACGCTAGAATAGCTGCACATTACTCTGTTTGCGAACTAAACGGATTTCCGAGTTGGCTTGCTGCACTCTTTGATAAGTTTCCAGACTTGGTTGACGCAGTTATTAAAAACGAACTGTGCTACGAACTTCATGAGGCCCCATTGGAAACCAATCATGCTCACACACTCTTAGCTCTTAGCAATGGTGATAAAGATTTTAGCACCCACTACAAAAATACACTTTATGACCTTATGTTGAGACAGGAGCCTGCAAATGACTTTGTATTTAACCAGACCTTGTCACTAATTCTAGACGGACAACTTAATGCAGCTTTCATGAACAAAGTAGTTGCACTCGCATGTAAACGTTTCGCAGCACTAGTCGACACAAACCGTAAATTAACGTGGCTAATTGCTTTGTTTCATATTGATGGAGTCAAGGGGTGTAAACTACTCAAAGCATGGATTGCAACCTTGTCTTCACAAGAAGAACGGAAAGAAACAATGATTAATTTTTGTGCTAGATTGACGAGCCATAGAGGCCCTAGGTTCGCCCTCGCTGTCAGTGATTACGAAAGGGTCGAGGTATTAGGCGAACTGCTACCTTTCATCTTCAAATTCGTTAAGGTTGAAGAAGATCTTCGCCACAAGGAGGGTGGTTACACCCCAGTAACACGCGATGATGCTTCTAACACACGCTCACATCTCTTAAATATTATTTTCAATACGCCAGGACGTTCATCTTATAATGTATTGATGAAGCTATCAAAAACTACCAATCACGCTTATTTTAAGGATCGTATTGAGTATTTAGCAAAAGAACGGGCCGCTCTGGATGCTGAGCATGAAGAATGGACTGGAGAGGGTATAGCAGAATTTGCCTTACTAGCAGAGAAAAAGCCAAGTTCTGAGTTAGACCTTTATAAAATTGCCTTGTCCAGACTAGATGATATTAAGATGGATTTTGAAGACGGTGACCAAAGTGAAGCAGGATTGTTTAAAAAAGCAAAAAAAGAAACGCTAATTCGTAATTCCTTCGCTAATCGACTTAAGATATTATCTCGCTCGCATTACACAGTTGCTTCTGAAGAAGAATTTGCTGATGGCAAAAGAACTGACATCAGACTAAACGCTACTTCCGTTCCAGTACCAGTCCCAATTGAGCTAAAAATTGCTAACAATTGCTCCCTTGCAGTATTACGTGAACGCATGGATAATCAGCTAATCGGGCAATATATGAAAACATCTCGGTACGGAATTTTTCTAATTGTTAACAACGGAAAAAATAAGAAAAACTGGCAAGGTAATACCTCTAGGAAACTACTATCTTTTGTTGCTCTTATAGAAGCACTTAAACAACACGCAGACACTTTAATAAAAAAATACCCTAAAATTGAGGCTATTGAAGTAGTTGGTATCGACTTTACGGTACGTGGTTGTTAATGTGAACTATAAGTCTTGGGGACACTATGGGGACACAAAATTAAGGGGTTATCCTATATGGATAACCCCTTAATTTTGTTGCATATAATATTGGCGTCCCCACGGGGATTTGACCCCCATTATAGCAGTCATATCCTATTGATTCTTAAGAGATAATTTTCCTCTAAATGACTACTGGGGACAGTCTGGGGACACAAGGCTATCAATACTGGACTTCCCCCGCTTTAGTAGACACATGTGATAATACAATTACAATCAAACGGAGGTGTGTCTATGTCCAATCAGAGGTATACAGAAGAGTTTAAGCAAGAGGCGGTAAAACAGGTGACAGAGCGCGGTCATTCTGTCAG
>JAJRQS010000058.1 GCA_024280135.1 Bacteroidota bacterium
ATTGAACATCTGTTCTACAATTTCAAATTTCTCTTTCATGCCTGCAATCGCTTCTTTTATATCTACAACTGGCGAACCTTCTCCGCCACTTTGTATATACGTTGCCATTGCATTTCTAAGGTCTTGACCAATTCCGATATAATCTACAACCAAACCTCCTGGTTTGTCTTTGTAAACACGATTGACTCTTGCTATGGCTTGCATCAAATTGGCTCCTTGCATTTTTTTATCGACATACATGGTGTGCAAACTTGGGGCATCAAATCCTGTGAGCCACATATCACGAACAATGACCAATTTTAAATCATCATTCGCATCTTTCATACGTACTGCCAATTCCTTTCTTTGATTTTTAGTGGTGTGGTGTGGCTGAAATAATTCAGGGTCATCTGATGTGCTGGTCATTATTACCTTTATAGTGCCTTTGTCCAAATCATCATGATGCCATTCGGGTTTTAAGGCGACAATCTCATTGTACAAACGCACACAAATATTTCGGGTCATTCCTACAATCATTGCTTTTCCTTCAAAATATTTTTGTCTTTTTTCAAAATGCGTAACAATATCTTTGGCGACATCTTTTAATCTATCTGGATGACCAACAACTGCATCAATAGTAGCTGTCCTTTTCTTTGCTTTTTCTATTTGCTCTTCTGTGGCATCTGAAATATCCTTAATTTCATCATCTAATTTTTTAGCTGCTTGCTCGTCTAATTTGATTTTAATTAATCGAGATTCATAACTAATCGGCACCGTTGCCCCATCATCTACGGCTTGTTTGATGTCATACACATCTATATAATCGCCAAAAACTGCTGGTGTAGATTTGTCTTCTTTCTCAATTGGTGTTCCTGTAAAACCAATGTAAGACGCATTGGGTAAAGCATCACGCAAATATTTTGCATTTCCGTAACGGATTTCTGAGCCTTCTTCTGTTTCTACCACCCGACCCGAAAAACCGTATTGGCTACGGTGGGCTTCATCTGCAACTACTACAATATTTGTTCGGTCTGATAAAGTATCATACACATTACCTTCTGCTGGCGCAAATTTTTGAATGGTTGTGAAAATAACACCACCACCCGAAACATTTAATAATTCTTTTAGATGTTCTCTACTATTGGCTTGTTTGGGTTTTTGTCTTAATAGACTCACACAATTTCCAAAAGTGCCAAAGAGTTGGTCGTCTAAATCATTCCTATCGGTTAGCATGACAATGGTTGGATTGCCCATTTTTGGATGTGTAATAATTTGCCCACTATAAAACACCATGGACAAAGATTTTCCACTTCCTTGGGTGTGCCAAATTACGCCAACTTTTCTATCTCCATCTGTGGCGTTGGTTGCTCTTATGGTTTGTGCTACGGCTTTTTGTACGGAATAATATTGATGATAGGCAGCCACTTTTTTGACCTTTACTTGAAAAATCAAACCTGTTTTTTCATCTTTCTTTTCTTCTTGCTCAAAAACGGTACAGTAGCGAATCAACTCTACCAATGTTTTTTTGTTGAGCATATATTTAGCAAGGTCTTGCATTGGCGTATTGCCATATAAAGGAACTGGTTCTGCTGCTTTCGCCAAATTTTGCTCCGTATCAAACAGGATACTTTTGCTTGTTTTTGTTTTAGGAGCATTCCACGATAAAAAACGAGAAAATGGAGCAGATATACTCGATGTGGTGGCATCTATTCCGTCTGAAATCACACAAATAGCATTGTAGTAAAATATACTGGGTAGTGCTTTTTTGTAATTCTGTATTTGCGTGTAAGCTTTTCGCAAAGTGGCTTTTTCGTCTGATGCAGATTTGAGTTCTACAAATACCAAAGGCAAGCCATTGATAAAAATAACCACATCAAATCGTTTTTGGTTATTGTTTTCTTTGACGATTAATTGATTAACTACCCAAAAGCTATTATTTTCTGGATTTTCTACATCTAACAATTGTACATTGATACCTTTTGTTCTGCCGTCTTTGTTGTATTCTACGGTTACGCCATTGGTGAGTAAGGTATGGAAACGCTCGTTGTTTTCCATGATGTCTTCTGTACCGAGATTGATGACTTTTTGGTAGGCTTCAACTCTTGCCGATTCGGGAAGTGTTGGGTTTAGTTTTTTTAAGGAGTCTTTAAAATGCTGTTCTAAAATGACAGAACTAAAACTCTCCCGTTGTGGATTGTCGCTTATTGGGGAAATGTCCTTACCGTTATAATAGGTGTAACCTTGACCTATTAATTGGTCAATGAAAGATTGCTCTATGGTATTTTCAGAAAGGTTATTCATTGTCTTGGTTTAGTTTTTTTATTTCTCTGTCAAAATCTGAAACATAATTTTTGTCTTGTTCTACTCTAAAAATAGCATATTCTTGTTCTGCTTTTAGTTTTGCTTCTAAAGTCGATACTTTTCCTTTGTCTAAAAGAATAGGATAATCAGATAGGGCTAAAAATTTATCTAAAAACACAATCCAATCTTTCATATTCATTACAATACCTCTTTCGGCTCTGTTTTCTGCTAAATCTAAATAGGCAGTTACTAAGCGTTGTAATTGTTTAAGATGCTCTTCTTCTAAATAGTTTTTGGCAATGCTCACATCTGACTTTAATATTTTGCCTTCGGGCGAGTTTTTCCAAGTAGTTAAACCCATTGCTATTTTGGTAGCATCTGCTTTTGTGTAAATTATTTCGGCTGCTGTTTTGCCTTGTATTGCCCAATGCAATTTGTTTTGTGTAGTGGCAAAAAAATCTTTTGTAATGGCTGCATTGCTACTATAATCTGCCGAAAGTGCATATATGTCTGTTATTTTCTGATAAAAACGTCTTTCGCTTAATCGTATTTCACGAACACGCTCCAGCATTTCATCAAAATAATCTTGCCCAAAATGTTTTACTTGTTTTAGGCGTTCATCATCCATTGCAAAACCCTTGACAATATATTCGTGCAATATTTCGGTTGCCCATTTTCTAAATTCGGTTGCTCTTGGTGAGTTTACTCTATAGCCAACTGCAGTAATGGCTCTTAGGTTATAGTATTTGGTATTGTATGTTTTGCTGTCTTGGGCAGTATGTGCAAAATTTGCACATACTGAATTTTCGATTAATTCACCACTCAAAAAAATATTTTTTAAATGTTTTGTAATTACAGACCTATCTTTTTCAAATAAGGTAGCAATCAACTTTTGAGTAAGCCAAATAGTATCATCTTTAAAAAACACACTTACATTAACCTTACCTGCTTGGGTTTTGAAAATAACAAAATTGTCTATTTTTTGTAATTCGTTTTTCATAATTCGGCCATTTTAACTCGCAA
>JAJRQS010000059.1 GCA_024280135.1 Bacteroidota bacterium
CATGCTTGCCCAAACCACATGGATCCTATAACTTCTCACGTAATTCCTGAGGAAATTGAGAAAGTGGAAATTGTGAAAGGTCCATTTGATGTGCGTTATGGGGCTGTCTTGGGGGGCATAATTAATTTGGTTACAACCAGAGCCGATAGACTCGAGAAAGGCTTGCATGGGAATGTTGCTCTTGGATATGGAACAAATGGTAGTAACGCAAGTGCCACGGGTTCAATTAGTTACGTACAGGATAAATTTGACTTAATGCTGAATAGTTCATACAAGGATTATGGAAACTATCTGGACGGAAATCAAGTGGAAGTACCTGCTTCCTTTAATACAACTGATGTTTCGGTAAAGGCTGGTTTTAATCCAAGTAAGAACCAACGTATTCAAGCCAATTATAGATATTCAATATCCAAGGATATTTTGCATGCAGGATTGCCAATGGATAGCCCTCACGATGAAGGACAGATGGTAGGTTTGGATTATTCGATTCGAAATATGAATCCTTTATTTTCTAAACTTACTTTGAAAACATACTACTCCTATGTAGATCATCTGATGACTAATAGTTTGCGTAAGAATTTTAAAGTGGTTGATGCTCAGACGCCAGTTTTTGCCACAACTTTAGGAGGTAAAATGGAACTCGAGCTTACGCCAAATTCCAAAACTTTTATTTATTTGGGAACAGATTATTCTGGAGTTAATAGATCTGGAGAACGCACCCGTATATTAAAAAGAAATCCGAAAAAACCGGACGTAGTATTCGATCCGCCTAAAGTATTTACAGATACAGTATGGGGTGACGCTAAGGTTAATAACTTAGGTGTTTTTGCACAAGGAAAGGTTTTTGTGTCTGACAAGTTTTTTGTTCAATCGGGTTTGAGAGTTGATTTTAATAGTGGACGTCTTGATGAGGTGGCTAATGAATTAAAATCATACTATGGGAATGTTGAAACGGATAATCAAGCAAATATTAGTGCACATCTTGTTGGAGGATTTAAAATTCATCCAAAAACGGAACTTCGAGTATCGCTTGGGCGTGGCGTAAGGAGCGGTAACATGATTGAAAGATATATCAACCATTTTGCGGTAGGGAATGATGCTTATGAACTAGTTGGTAACCCTAATTTGTTGCCTGAAAAAAATCATCAAGCTGAATTATCTCTGGCCGGAAAGGTAAATAACTTCTCTTATGTCGTGAGCGGTTTCTATGCTTTATTGGATGACTATATTGTTGCTCTTGTCGATACAACGATTACACGTAAATTCTTGAAGTGGAATGATAAGTTACCAAAATATGCTAGAAGATATACGAATATTGATAAGGCAGTAAAATTTGGTTTTGAAGTAAATGCTGGATATACTTTTGCTAAACACTGGGTATTAAATACAGATATAGCCTATACGAAGGGACAGAATATTACGTATGATCGTCCACTACCACAGATTTCTCCAATTGAGTCGAACATTGCTTTTGGATATAAGGCAAAAAAGTATTGGGGTATGGCGAATTTGAGATTGGTAGGAGCGCAGGAAGATGTCGCATTAGATTTTGCGGAAGTAGCTTCTCCAGCTTTTCAAGTTTTTGATTTGAATTTTGGAGCCGTATGGAATGGGTTAACCATTGGTTTCGTTATTCAGAATGTTTTAGATGAAGCTTATTACGAGCATTTGAATTTTCGATATAAAAATAGTGTAGAAAATTCGGGCTTCATCCTAGAGCAAGGTAGAAATTTCTCCTTCTTAGCCAAATATAATTTTTAACTCACGATAAAGTAGAATGTTGAATGAGGTCATCACCCATTTCGGTGATGACCTCTTTTTGCCCGTTAAATCAATCAAAGTGCCCGATTAATCAATGTGACTAGGATTCAGTTTTAGATTAATATATCTTTGTATCAGTTGATTCGTCGATTGTCAACTACCCTTAAAAATCCAGATGAAAAGTCATTTGGTTATGAAGATCTCATCCTCATAAAACCTAATGTAACGGAGCGTTACTGTGCACCAAGAGTTCTTCTTGGTGCTTTTTTTATACCTCATCTTTCTCAAATATCTGAACCAAATCAGCTGGATCTGAATTAGCAATATCAAAAATATGGACTTGGGGTATCGGAAATAATACTTGTAATTCTGAAATGAAGTCTCGCCGAACGATCCATATTTGCTTTGTCGTAGGGTAGTGATGTAGAATGTGTGATAGTCCTTCAAACCAACCTTCTTTTTCTCTAAATTCAAATCGACCTACTTCGTCAATCATGACAATGCTAGTGGGTGTAATATTTTTTAATAATTCATTGCCTATTTTTAAAACAATTGGATCAAAATAAAAACTGCCAAAATTCTCCCAATCCGCTTGCTCTTCACGAATACAAAGTAAATGCTTTTGTTGTGTTTTGATGTTTTCAATTTGAAAACTGTGTCTTCGGTTGCCCGAAAATGTACCATGTGCTAGAAAACCTTCAATGGGTTGGTTTTGTTTTTTTAATTCTGTAACTACGGCTTGCGCAAAAGTGGTTTTTCCTTCGTGCACACCGCCAGTAATAATATATATGTGGTCAAACTGCTCGTTTCGTTCTTTAAATTGAAGCAACAAGCCTTCTGATCTAGCTAATATATTTGGGATAATATTTCGGGTGTCTTTTGTGAAGTTTTTACCAGAAGGTAAAGCGCCAATCAATGCGGGAAGCGCTGAAAATGAGAGGTTTAGGGAGTTGTAAAGGGATGAGAATCCATTTTTCGTAAGCAATGCTTTGATGATTGGGTTTCTTAATTCTATGCTGATAGCCGTAAATCCTAAAATAACAATAATGGCTCTATAATTCATTTTAAGCCCCACCAGAAATCCATCTATTGAAAATAGTTCTCCACTTTGGGTCCACTCCCAAAATAAAGTTGCAATCACTGTAAATACAAAAAACTGAATCCAAATATTTATTCTTTTAAGCCGCCCCAATGCATTTTTATAGTTC
>JAJRQS010000060.1 GCA_024280135.1 Bacteroidota bacterium
GAGCAAATAAACGCGACCAAAGGAAGCACTTAAACGCGACCGAAGGAAGCAAATAAACGCGACCAAAGGAAGCAAATAAACGCGACCGAAGGAAGCACTTAAACGCGACCAAAGGAAGCAAATAAACGCGACCGAAGGAAGCATATAAACGCGACCGAAGGAAGCAAATAAACGCGACCAAAGGAAGCAAATAAACGCGACCGAAGGAGAGCAAATAAACGCGACCAAAGGGAGCACTTAAACGCGACCGAAGGAAGCATATAAACGCGACCGAAGGAAGCAAATAAACGCGACCAAAGGAAGCAAATGGCTATCCTTTATCTTTCCCGCCATCGAGATATTCCTGAAATTCCTTTAGCATTTCCCATTCACCGTCTGCTGCCATTTTTGACTGTTTTGGCCAAGAGGTTGGATCATGGAAGGCAAATCGACTACCTGCTTCAGTGAGGATTTTTGATAATTTTGTTGGTTTCGTTTTTGCTAATTGGGCATAGGTGAGGATACCTGCATTGTGCAATAACTCTTCAATCTTGGGCCCAATACCTTCTATTTTTTTTAGGTTATCTGGTTTGGCCGGTTTAGATGCTGCTTTCTTTTTAGCAGGTTTCTTTGCCTTCTTGACACCATTACTAGAAGCAATCATTGGAACTTCTACGATCTTCTCTACTTCTACGATCTTCTCTACTTCTACGATCTTCTCTACTTCTACGATCTTCTCTACTATTACTTCGACAGGCACTTCGACTATCTTTTCAACTTCGACTATCTTTTCAACAATAGTATCCGTAGGCACTTTAACAATACGTTCGATGACCATCTCCTTGGGCACTTCTACTATCTTTTCGACTATCTTCTCTACTTCTACTATCCGATCTACAGGTACTTCTACTATTTTTTCAACGATCTTCTCCACAATTACTTCAACTGGCACTTCGACTATCTTCTCCACAATACGCTCTTCGACAACAGGTACTTCGACTATTTTTTCGACTTCTACTATCTTTTCGACCATCACCTCTTTTTCGACTATTTTTTCGACTTCTACTTCGACTATTTTTTCGACTTCTACTTGCACCTCTACTACTCTATCTATAATTTTTTCGACGATGTTTTCTGTGTAAACAGGTACTTCGACGATTTTCTCCACAATTACTTCTTGAGGTACTTCCACTATTCTTTCTACAATACGCTCTTGAATTATTTCAGAAGGCATTTGCCCCATTGGCATCGCCTCGACTCCTTCCGGATACCCTTGCATGGTTTCTTCTAAACTCTCATTCTTACTTTTCAACAGACCTAAATCAGCGTCTAATGTAGTCACTCTTTGACGCAAGGAATTATTATTTTGCGTAAGCAGATTCATCTGAGTTTCAAAGTTGCCTACATTCTCTTTTAGCTCTTTATTCTCATTATTTACTTCATCCAAAGCTGTGGACAAGCTGTCATTTTGAGATTTAGCTAATTTTAAGTCCTTAACGTATTTTTCTATTTTACGCTTAAACTTTCCCCAAAGCGCATAGCCTAACCACAATCCAATTAAGGAAGCTAATAGGAACATGAAAATAATTTCTAGATAATGCGTCGTGTAAGTCCCTGTACCAGGGCCAATTGCAGGATTTGATAGAAAAAACATTGTGCGTATGATTTAATGTGAAGAATATTATTTTATGGTGATTTCCACTCGTCTATTTTGATGCCGACCTACTGGAGAATCATTAGTCGCAACAGGCTCTGTGTCCCCTTTGGACTTCGTAACGATCGCCTTGCGCGAAACGCCCTTTTTAATTAAAAAGTCACGTATATTTTTGGCTCTTCTAAGTCCTATTGCTTTGTTCTTGCGTGCACTACCGACATTATCAGCATGACCGGTAATGACGACTTTTGCTCCATTGGTTTTTAACTCATCTGCCAGCCTATCTAAATACTCATCAATAACGGCATTGGGTTCTTTTTCAATAGACTGGTAGGGAAATAAGATCACAATCTTATCGCCCAAATCCAAAATCTCAGCCTTGCTGGCATCAATGTCAATAATATCAAATGCTACGGATTCAAATGCGGTCTGATGGTCTGCAGATAATCCATCTTCACCTTCTGATAAAATTCTTATTTTTTGAGGGTCTACGACTTCCTCTAACATGGCTTTCACATGACTCGCTCTAGCCAATCCTAAGTCTTGAAAATCAGTGTTATTGTCCTCATCGTTAAAATATCGACCCGTAATCTGTATTACTTGCCCTTCTCCCAATCCTTCAGATAATGTCTGTATTAAACTATCTGCACCATTAATGACAGGGGTCTCACTTGACCAATTGAAAGTGATAGGTGCTTTTGCCTTTTTTGCGGAAGCTACAACAGCTGGATATGTATCACACACACGCTTAATCTTACAGACATAATATCTGCCCCCAAATATGGCAAATAGCACAAATGTGACAATGGGCATCCAAGGTTTCATAGTTGCGGTTTATTTCTTGAAAACATTACTTGACACAAAGATAGTATAATATCTTTGAAAAATCGCATATGAAGGAGTTATAATAACTTTAACTGGAAGGAATTGGCTACCCTTCTGGTGAGACCTGCTCACAAAACCAGATAAATCTGGCGGTACCTACCACTTTTTTTTGCGAACTTTTTTCCATTTTTTCTTCTCAGCGCCCTCTTTTGGATGAACAACTTGAATCTCATCAATGATTCGTTTCGCACCGGCGTACTTATCAATCACCCATAACACATAGCGCATATCGACCATAATGTTCCGACAAATAGAGCGATCGTAATTCATGTCACTCATCGTTCCTTCCCATACTCGGTCAAAATTCAATCCTACTAAATTACCGTATGCATCGATGACTGCACTGCCTGAATTTCCACCTGTTGTGTGGTTTGAGCCCAAGAAATTAATGGGCAACCGCCCATTTTCTCCATATCGGCCGTAGTCTTTCTGGTCATGCAAAGCCAACAGCCGTTCTGGCAAGTCAAATTCATAATCCCCAGGTACGTACTTGGCGACCAATCCATCTAGATACGTTTTAGGTAGGTACAGGACCCCGTCTTTAGGTTCGTAGCCCTCAACTTGCCCATAAGTTACACGCATCGTACCGTTTGCGTCTGGATAGAATTTCTTATCCGGAAGCACCTCCATCAATGCAGCCATGTAATATCGTTGAAGGCTATCCAACGGAGCTTTAATCGCATTATACTCTGGAGTCAGTTTCTGGCTATAAGCATCCACAACGTCTATAAAGAATCGATATACGGGGTCCGCTTTAATCGTAGCCGTATCATTTTCTCAAGTAATTGATAGATTTTCTCTGGGTTTGTAAAAATAGAATGATCATATAGTTCACTAGCCAGTTTATCCATGTCATATCCCATTTCAAAGCGCTCCGCTAATAAATAATCTGGAAAATAGGCTGTACACACATTCTCCGTAAACAATTGCATTAGAGATTTAAAAACCTCTTTATCAATATCAGGCTGATAGTTTTTATAAAATCTTTCTAAAGATTTTTTGGTCGCAGGTAATAATTCTTTGTAATCTTCTGTATCCGCTTTCGCAAAAAATCTACGCAAGGAATTGGCTGGCTTAAATAACTCAATATGTCGGAAAAACAATTCGTGATAATATTCCCTATAAACTGCTAGCAATTCTATTTCTTGATATTTAACATCCATGCTCGAAAGTAAGTCGCCGTATTTTTTATTCAATACAGGTTTGGATGCGAGGCGCTTGTCAAACTCCGCTTCCATTAATTGCTTTTTCTCAACGGCTTTTGTTTTGATTAATCCAGTCCTCTCCCCTATCCATTTTTTCCAATAATTCGCAACTCTAGCATACTTTGAAGAATATTGAAGGCGTACATTAGGATCGGATCTCATGGCTTTATTTAAAATCTTTAAGGCATGATCTCTAATCTCTATTCTTGCTGGATCTATCACATCTTGCACCTGCTTGATTGCGTAAGAAGGCAAGTATTCATTGGTCCTTCCGGGAAAACCATAGATGAGTGTAAAGTCCCCAGTCTCCACCCCATCAAGCGAAACAGGCAGATGATGTTTTGGCTGAATAGGCTGATTACTATATGAAAAATCTGCTGGCAAATTGTCCGCTCCCGCATAAATTCTAAACAAAGAAAAATCACCCGAATGACGTGGCCACTCCCAGTTATCTGTATCGGCTCCAAATTTTCCAATTGAGGAAGGGGGGGCACCCACTAAGCGAACGTCCCGGTAAGTAATCGTCACAAAAAGAATGTATTGATTTCCTTTAAAAAAGGGTTTTATTAATAATTCTTCATGTGACTTTTTTGCGTAAGTATCTTTAAAAGATTTAATATTTTGAGAAATCTTATCATTGCGTTCTTTGGTCGTCATATTGTCCGTCACTCCAACCAAAATTGCTTCCGTTACATCTTCAATCCGATCTATAAAAGTTGCTGTTAGATTATCATTGGGTAATTCATCCGATTGACGCATCGCCCAAAATCCATCTTGCAAATAATTATTTTCTAAGGATGAATGGGATTGAATCACAGAATAACCACAGTGATGATTAGTCAATAATAAGCCGTTTGGGGAGATGATAGAAGATGAACATCCTCCATTAAAATGAACTATGGCATCTTTCAGTGAACCTTTGTTGACGCTGTAGATATCTTCAGCTGTCATTTTCATGCCCATCGCACGCATATCCGCTTCATTCAATTGTCCAATCAAAAAAGGAAGCCACATACCCTCTCCTGCAAAAAGACCGATAGGAAGGAAGATGACAAATAGAACAGAGTAGAGTAGATTGCGCATAATGATGTTTTTTTCTTTGCACAAAACTACTGATTTTATGTTGGTTTACCAAGGAGGAGATGAAATAGTTGGTGAGGAGCCTTAGCCCGAATAAAATCCTACTCCTCTCCTATCCGATCGATGACTATTAGTAACGAACTCTGTGTGTGTATTCTATCTTCCACGAGTTCTATTACTCGACTTAGTCATATTCTACTGATTCTCCCGCCACTCGTACACCCAAGCGATTTGGATTTGCTCCAAATGCCCTTCGTTAGATTCTTTGCGCAAGCCTTCAAAATGAGGTACTTCCAACACCCATTCAAGTAGATCGGTAAATCGAATACGGTAGATTTTGCTTTCGCCAAAATCATCCCCAAATCGGTCATACAGCGCCATTCCAATATCTTCGTAATCATTCCATTGAATAGGAAGATCGTCTAGTCCAAAATTACTCATAAATTATTAGTGTTCGTGGGCGATGATTAGTTTTTGGTCGGGTATCAGTACTTTGATGGTCGCATCTTGATTAATAAATTTTGCTTGACAGCCCAATCGTGAATCAAGAGTCGGGTTAATGGCTCCATCTATCTGGTCTTCTTCTCTGTCCGAAATTTCATTTAAGTCATCAAAACCATCAAGGATAATAACATGACAGGTGCTACAAGCACAGACCTCACCGCAATTGTGGCTTAAATGCACATCGTTAGACTCCGCAATTTCTAATATGGAAATGTTTTCAAAATTGTCTGCTTCGACCGTCTTTGAGGGAATCGACTTATCCTCAAACTCAAAAATTACTTTAGCCATTATGTGATACTAGTTTTACTGTTCCCTAAGTAAACCTATTTACGGTAATTTAGTTCAAATCTAAACAGACCACCTATAAAAAAAAGGACGTACACTGAAAACCAGCGTACGTCCTTTCAATATTAATTAAAGAGCAGTTATTACTGCTTTCTAAGTTTCATCATCTTCGTTTCACCGTTAACGGTCACTTTCACAAAGTATAGACCCGCAGAAATCTCAGGAATCAAGAAAGGACGAGGTCCACTCTCTCCAGGACTAACTGTAAATGATTTCAAAACTTTACCGTTAGCATCTAGTAGCTCAACAGTACCGCTTTCAATTTTATCCATCATCATGTCCACATAGAAGATGTCATTGGCAGGATTTGGGAAAAGACCCAATTCTTGCCCCTCTTTCTTCAACATTACTTTGACAACATCAGAAGTCATTTCATATCCACTAGGACCGTTCATTACAATTCTGTAGAAGTTCGTTCCAATTCGTGGATGCTTGTCCATGTATGAATAATAGTTGTAGCCATTGCTAATACCTTGTCCATCCATTAAATCCATTGGCGCAAAGTCAATCCCATTAGCGGAGTGTTCTACTTGATAAGAGAACTCACCATTCTCTGTACCCGTTACCCATTCTAGTGACACTTCAGCATTGAGGACTGTTCCCGTAAGGCTAACAAAACCATTTCCACAAGTATCTTTTACTTCAATGGTAATTGCTGGTGGCTCAAGATAAGTTACACACCCAGCACGACGCACACACTTTCTGAACAACGTAGTAGTCATCAAAGGTGGAGATTGGTAACTTGGATTCGTTGATCCTGGGATAGGCTCCCATTGACCACCTGTCTCAATCACTTTTTCCATCCAAATATATTCAAAGTCTCCAGTTCCTCCTGTTGCTTCTGTAAGCGTTACAAACACATCTGGTGTGTCACCAGGACAAAGCATCTGATCATTTCCTACCGTCCCAGGAAAGTGTACATTGTCACAATTGGTATGAATACCTGCATCAAATGACAAGTCATCACCACCTGCTACTGAAACGGTAAAAGGATCCGTTAGTCCATTTGCATTCGCATCACTATCATTGCTATCTGCATTGCCGCTATTTGCATCCTGTGTCGTAAACTCGTACCCATCAGGTAAACTAGCGGGGTCAAATTGAATGACATACGTACCAGGTAGTACACAATCAAAGTTATAGGATCCATCTGCTGCAGTCGTAGTCGTTGCGACTACTGAATTATCCGATGCATTCAATAAATTCACAACAAAACCAGAAACACCTGACTCGCCTGTATTTTGCAATCCATCTTGACCTGTATCATACCACACATAGTTTCCTACGCTTACACAGTTTTTAACAAAACCAGCATCTAAGCTAGGATTATAACCTCCTGAACCTACAGAAACCACTTGAGTCATACCGGTAGTTTCATCCGCATCACTATCAAGCGCATCATCACCAGCATTAGCTGTTGTGAAGTCATGATTATCCGGAGCCGTAAAAGTTACTTTATACTCTCCAGGAGGTAAAGTAAACATATACATTCCTGTAGCATCCGTTGTCATGGTCATATCAATACTTCCACCATAAGCAGAGGTTCCTGTTACATTAACAACGACACCTTCCATACCCGCTTCTCCTGGATCTTGTAAACCATTCATGTTCGCATCTAACCAGACATAGTTTCCAAGCTTCGCAGGATCTTCTAAAGTCACAGAAGACTCACAAGTACAACCTGTCATATCGTCAGTAACAACTACCGTGTAAGTACCAGCAGAAAGTCCAGTTATTTGTTGATTAGTAGCACCATTAGACCAAGCAAAAGAGAAAGAACCCGAACCACCATTCATTGTAACAGTAGCAGAACCATCATTCCCTCCTATTGAACTAATATGAGCACCATTATAGCTAGAAGCTATTGCCGCTGCACAAGTAAATCCTTCCGTTGCTCCTACCGTAACCGTTGCGTTTGCTGTACAACCATTTGCATCTGTAACAAGCACGGTATATGTTCCAGCTGGTAAAGACATAGCTTTCGCCATTGTCTGACCAAAAGTGTCATTCCATTTATAAGTATAAGGAGCTGTACCGCCAGTTACATTTACAGACGCCATTCCATTGTCTCCACCACAACTTGCATCTACTGCCATTGTAGTCAACACCATCGCAGAAGGTTCTCCAATGGTAACAGTTCCAGTTGCAACACAACCAGAAGCATCCGTGACCATCCATCCGTGACTTCCAGCATTTAAATTTGAGTTAGTAGTCGAAGTACTACCATCTGCCCAAGAATAAACATAAGGAGCAGTACCTACTGAAACTGTTATTGTAGCACTTCCATCAGCACCTCCATTACAACTTACATCTACTCCTGATGCAGAAGCTTCCACATTACCACCTGACTGACCAATAATGACCACTGCATTTGCAAGACATAAGTTACCATCTGCTACTGCAAGTGTATAATTACCAGCTGCTACGCCAGAGATTGAAGAAGTAGTCGCATTATTGGACCACAAGTATGTATAAGAACCTGTACCTCCTGTGACATTTGCTGTTGCGCTTCCATTAGCGGAACCACAAACTGCAGGAGTAGAGGAGATGAAAATATTTATTGCAGGAGGAGAAGAAACTGTCACTGTTTGAACAACCGTACAGCCATTACCATCCGTTATAGTTACTGAGTGTGTTCCAGCACTCAAGCCATTTGCATTTGCGCTAGAAGCGCCATTACTCCATTCATAACTATATGGTGAAGTACCACCTGAAACTTGAACAGAAGCTGCTCCATCATTATTGTCAGAACAAGTCGTCGCAGAAGACGAAGCAGTAGCAGTCATTGAAGAACCAGTAGTACCCACTGTAACCGTTTTTGAAGCCGTACAGCCATTGACATCAGTTGCCGTAACACTATAAGTTCCAGCACTTAGTCCATTCAAAGACGCTCCAGTTGATCCATTTGACCATAAATATGTGAATCCTCCATTTCCTCCAGTAGCACTTACTGAAGCAGTACCATCACTTGCCCCACAATTGGCATCAGTAGAAGATGCAGATAAATTGATAGCACTTGGGCTACCTACAGTAACCATTTTTACGACAGGGCATCCATCAGCATCTGATACTGTAACCGTATAAGTTCCTGCGCAAAGTCCTGAAACGGTGCTATTATTACTTCCTGTACTCCATTCATAAGCATAAGGTTGGGTACCTGAAGTCACATTAGCGGCAGCAGAACCGTCACAATTACCATTACAAGTCACATCCGTTCCCGAAGTTGTATAACTAAAATTGGAGGCATTGGAAGCCCCAACGGCTACCGTTTTAACCACAGAACAACCATTTCCATCAGCCACTGTAACCGAATAACTACCGGGTGCTAGGTTCATGATTGTGGCCGTATTGCCTCCATTAGACCAGCTATAGGTAAAGTTTCCACTACCTCCATTAGGCACAACTGTAGCCGAGCCAGAATTGGTACCCGCACATCCAGAAGGACTTGAAGAAATGGTAGCAAATAATTCTGGCGCACCATTCACGGTAGCATTATCTACAGATGCACAACCA
>JAJRQS010000061.1 GCA_024280135.1 Bacteroidota bacterium
TTCTATTTCCACAACAGCTTCAATAAGTTTAAAAAACCGTTCAGAACTAATTTGTCGCCATTTATCTCGATGCAGATGAAGAGTCCGATTCACATAGCCAGTACCTGATGAAACAGTATCTGTTTTCCCAGTTTCATCATCGTAATTTATTATGTAATATGGAGCACCACTATTGATTTCATGGGTTAGAATAACCCCACTCATTGTTACATCTGCAACCATCTCTTGAATCAAGATCTGATCGATGGCTAAAGGGCTTTCACCGTTCTTATTGTAACTGGCAATAACGTCATCAATTGCTTTTCTCAGAGCACTTTTATCTTTGGGGTTAACATGTAAAACTGAATGGAACATTCCAGCCATTGACTCTAGCTCACCATCCTCTTTTACAGCTGATGATCGAATTGCAATTGCTTTAGAATTCCCAAGTTTTTTATTTATCTCGGCAAAAACGGATTGCTCCGAACTTTGCCATTCACTTACTGATATATAAAAAAACTTTGGAATAATTGAGAATTGTAATTGATGTTCAAAATGCGTTAATGTCTCCGCTTTTGTTCCAAAAACAAATGGTGTAGAAAACTTAAACATCCCATTTGGATCCTGTTTTTTTTGCAATAGCCACATAGACATTACAAAACTGGTTCGGCATGAGTTTCATCAAAGTACTTTGAATAAAATTACCTAATGTGTTCAATTGATAACCCTCTATCCGCCCAATATTCTCATTAAATTTTTTGTGGTTGCTAGCTCGAAAAGTTCTAAATTTATATAACAAAGGCATATTCACGACCGGTAGAATCTTCTCAACTTGAAAACCATGTTGATTAATTAGACGAAAGAACTCATTATAACCAATATTTGCTTTGTGAAATTGTAACTCTTCGTTTGAGATTTTTTTCTTTTTGTGCCGTAAATCTGCTAACCAGTCATTTATTCTGTTTTGAATATTGTTAGCACGAAAAGACGCACACAACATACCTCCATTCATAGTTACCCTGCTTGTTTCTTCAAGTGCTTTATGCAAATTATCACCATGAAAATTATGATATAAACCAAAGGCAAGTACGGCTCCAAAACTGCTTGATTCAAAGGGTAAGTTTGTTATATCAGCAGTGTACACCTCCAATTCAGGATCATTCTGCTTTAAAAGATCTATTACTTTCTCAACAAAATCTATACCTATAATATTAAAACCTCTATTTTTATAAAAACGTAAGATCCGTCCAGCTCCACATCCAGCCTCAAGTATTTTTCCTTTTGGCTTGATCATTTTTGCATATTTTAAAGGATACACATCCTCATTCGTCATCTCATCATCGATATCTACAGCATTCCATCTTTCACCCCAATAATCAATATTACTCTGATTGCGATACGTCAATCTCATAAAATACCTTTTCCATACTCTAACTATAACAATATTACTTACTCTTTCTTCATAAAGCTACAACATAACAATTCCGTGTTTACTCTCCAGAATAACCTAGGGTTCTCATGACTTTCTTTATCAAGCCAATGGGTTTTCTTAAACGCCAGATTAGCTCCATATAGTGAGGATATTTTTTAAAGGATTCTCCGTCCGCATCTTCTATGCAAAACTTAGTGATTATTGAATCAATATCATCTCCAAATTCAGGGCTATCCTGTTGGCAAACATACCATTTGACGCAATGAGCCATGTGCATCCCTTTTTGAATTACCCAAGTATAAAGTTCTGTTCTTAACTCAACCTCTTGTTCAGAGCAGATATCTGAAGCCTTAGCAATATGTGAAACAGCTTGATACCATCCTCTAAAATAAAATGTATGTTGAAAAGGGTTTGAAACTCGGCAATAAAATTCAGCAGCAATCAATCGATATCGGGCATTTTCTGGAAAATGCTCAATTGTAGCTTCGGCAATATTAGTTCCTAACGTGCCCCATCTGGTACTGTTTTCCAGACATTGAAGTACTTGTTTATCAAGCTGCATTTGATCTTTTGGGTCGAACAAACGGAAAGACTCCCACTCATCAAGGGACTCTCGGCGTAAAATAGTGTCTAGGTTATCAATGATATAATCTACTGCATGTCCGGGGTGGTGGATAGTTTTATTCATAGATTTACGTATCCGTTCACTTTCAATATCTGTATTATCAAGCACTTGCTGCACTTTTTTGATCAATTGATCTTCATTAAAAACGAGATATCCCGTCTCTGTTTTCTGTAGTCTTTTTTGACTATGATCGAAAATATCTCCTTGTAATACAATAATTGGCCTTCCCGTCGCATACGAGAAAGTATGGGCGGTTGAAGTTCTATGTGTTACTAAAACTTCTGCATCTGCATAATCATCAATATAAGAGGATGCATTACTAAATTTAAACCTTGGATGTTCCAACCAAGGGATTATCCTTTGAATCAGTTCAGGATTGTCAATATCAACCGGATCAGGTCTAAAAAGAACAATCCTATCTTCAAATTTTTCTATGAGGGTGCTGATTATCGTACCAATATTTTTTCGAACAACTTCTGTTTCCACTTCCCATAGTGAAATATGGTAAATAATTTTTTTCTGTATTGGCTTTGTTTTACTTACCTGGAAAAAGTGATCTAACTTTGAGTAGCCTGCAGGTATAGCACAGACATGGGTCGAGCTGTGCTCAATAAGTGGTCGAGGAAAAATATTATAGTAATAATTTTTCGGCTTCTTTTCTTCTTTCATCGAACAAAGGATATAGTCAAAGATCCAACCACCGCCATATTTAACTAATGCGTGATCTAAAGGAATGTCCAAACCATGCGGCTGCCCAATCCGAATCACATCTCTTGGTAAATATGTTTGGTGATGAAAGCTCTCCCCAAAGAAAACAGCATCTAAGAAACCACATAATGCCAAGTTTACATCTTCTGGTATCAATAAATATCGAGAAAAAGTAAAATCCTTCTCACTGGATCTGGTGGTTCCTTGATCTAAGCAACCTGCAGAAATAAGTCCCAAATAGAGATAATTTTCCATGGAAGCCAAGCGTTTGGCAATAGGTGTTAATTGACTACCAAAAAAATGCTGATGCCACCAAACGCCTACACATGGAACTCTATCCATAAGCAATGTCTGAATTTCTTTAACATTTAATTCAAACAGCTCCTGCTGAAGTTCATTATATTCTGTGCTATGACACTGTAGAAGTAATTGTTTAGCAGAATCAGTATTCCTTCCTAGAGAAGTAAGGCCATAACATAGTTGGTAACACTGAATTTCTTCAATTTCGGGAAGTTTTCTATGAATTTCTGCAAGCAAATTCTCTGCAAAAGACACTCTCATAAAAACAGACCTGTCGGTAATTTAAAACCCATTTACTTAGAAGAAAAAAATGCGTTTATAGATTCAATTATTCTCTCTACACTTTCAGGTTTCATAAAAGAGTGTAGCGGTAAGGTCATGACCTCATCAACGACCTTATCTGTTACATTCATATCATCATGTTTGCATTTCGAAAAATAGCTATGCTTATGAACTGGAACAAAATGAATACCTACATCAATACCAAAATTAGTGAGATGATTGATCAGTTCATTCCTTTTTCCATTAAGCACACGTAAACTATAAATAAACGGAGATATATTATTGAAATCTGTTTGAGGGATTTTTAATTCTTCAATATTTGCAAAAGATTTATTATATAGGCGACAAATATTTTGTCTCGATTTGATGAATTCATCTACCCGCTTGATTTGAGAAATACCAACACTGGCCATAATATTGGTAAGATGATATCGATATCCTTCATCAACGACATCATACTCCCAAGCACGCTTATTTTTATATCGTTCGGCCGTATCTTTATCAACACCTAAAAATCTCAAGTGATGTAGACGTTCAACTTCTTCCTTTGTATTTACAATAACACAACCACCATCAATCGAAGTCATTATCTTGACCGGATCAAAACTGAAGCAAGTGATGTCCCCAAGAGAACCTAGCTTTTTGCCCTTATATTCTGTTCCAAAAGCATGCATGCTATCTTCAATAACACGTAGATCGTATTTCTTAGCCAAAGCATATATGGCATCTATATCACATGGAATCCCTGCAAA
>JAJRQS010000062.1 GCA_024280135.1 Bacteroidota bacterium
GCTGATGCTAACTCTATTTTGACAGGTTCTTCCTGAGATGCTTCTCCGATACTACCTGCCAGCTTATTGCCCAAACCCGTTGCCGCAAAATAAACCCCCATCATAATAGAAGCATACTTCAGTGGAGCCAGTTTGGTAATAAAAGAAAGCGCAGTCGGTGAAGCACATAGCTCTCCAATCGTGTGCAATAAGTATGCACCTACCAACCACCAAAATCCAGCTGTCCCATATGCAATAGAACTTGCTTCTCGTGAAGCAAACGCCATCAACAAGAAGCCTAGCCCCATTATAATCGTTCCAATACCCATCTTCAATAAGGTAGAAGTTTCTTTTCCTTTTAACTTTCGATTTGCCCAAAACCCAGCAACCGAAGTTCCAAAAACAATAATGAAAAAGGCGTTAAAAGACTGAAACCAACTCGCTGGCATCTCCCATCCAAAAATCACTCTATTCACTTTTTCGTCCGCATAAATATTCAGTAACCCTCCTGCTTGCTCAAAGGCGCCCCAAAAGACAATGATGATTAAAAAGGATAATAATAAGACTTTGACTCGGTCTTTTTCGATAGCATTCAACGGTCGATTCAAGGCTGCTTTTTCTTCTGGATCAATAGATTTACCTGCAAAATTACCCACGTGACTTAAATATTTTTGTCCATACATATATATCAACATACCGACTGCCATGCCTATTCCTGCTAATCCAAACCCATAGTGCCAACCAATCTTTTCGCCGACATAACCCACTATCAAACTAGCGAAAAATGCTCCGACATTGATACCTATATAAAAAATGGTAAATCCCTTGTCTCTTCTAATATCGCCTTTACTATATAATCCACCGACCATGGTCGAGATATTGGGCTTGAGCATGCCCACTCCAAAAATAATCAACGCTAAACCCGTGTAAAAAGCCCAGGATTGTTCGACTGCTAATATCCCATGACCTGCAATCAGGATGAGCCCTCCATACAAAACAGATTTGCGTTGCCCCAACCATTTATCAGCAATGATACCGCCTGGAATCGCCATCACATAGACCAACATCGTGTACCATCCATATAGACCTAAAGCCTCTGTCTTTGTCCAACCTAAACCACCATCATCCATAGAAGAGGCAATATACAGTACCAAAATCGCTCGCATCCCATAATAAGAAAACCGTTCCCACATTTCTGTAAAGAACAGTACATATAAGCCCATCGGGTGTCCAAAAAGTGTCTTTTCTTTGGGGTTCACCCCATCAATAGTCGCATTACTCATAAGTTGGTTTCAGCTTAAAAAAGCCTCTTAAGAAAGAGACTGCAATATAATCATCGAATGATAGGGCTAAGTTAATCCCTTTCTTGCCACCAAGTTCGCAATAAAATCTTAAAACTTAGTTAAAATCGTGCTAAAAAAACCTTTTGTGTTGCTAATTCGCTGTAAATCAATTCATTTTGGGGTAAAATGGAGCATTAGAGGCTATCTGTCTGCAAGTCTAGCATCTCTGGTACTTTCGTTCCTTGCGGAAAAATCAAAGTCCAATCGGCTAATTTCATCATATTCCGAAAGGAGGCTAAAATCGTCAGTCCTTGAGCTTCCGCCCGACCCATCATATCACTTTTATTCGCCATAGAACGAATCATCTCCTTCACCTTTTTGTTGATATTGGTGTAATCACTTTCTGAAAAGGTATTAAAATAACCATTTTCAATATCGTAATAACTGATGTTGTCATCAATGGAAATCACCTCTGGATTTGGTAAACTGGTAATCGTGATGGTTTTATTTTGCTCATCCACCAAAAAAGTCATTTTCTCTAGGTCATACCCAACCAATACCTTCGCCTCCACTTTTACAATCGCCTTCTTCTCCGAATAACTCCAGGTAAACGGAATGGGTTTTTTATCCTTGTGTGAATAAATCTCAGAGATTTGCCCTTCCACTGTGACTAGTTTGGATACATTTTTTATCTGGTTGATAATGGTCGAGGAGGTCACTTCTGTGATGGACTGCCTTGCGGAAAATTTAGATTTGAGTACCCATCCCAAAAAAGCAGAAAGCACTACAATCAAGCCAACAATCAGTAAATTCTTTTTCATAGCCCTATAACGATTCAATGCGGGAACTGTTTTGTGCTCAAGACAAATAAT
Organism: Bacteroidota bacterium; assembly: GCA_024280135.1. GTDB lineage: Bacteria > Bacteroidota > Bacteroidia > Chitinophagales > Saprospiraceae > HyVt-613. The sequence continues at coordinate 2,135 of JAJRQS010000062.1, forward strand.
CCTGCTTCCATTATTCCAATACCACATTTGAGAAGTTGTCTTTATATACTCTATCAATAAGTAGGTGTCTAGGATCGATCCCTACCCGCTTAGGCAATGAATCCACCTCAAAAGTAAAAGACATTGTTTCTTGATTAATTTTCACCCTTTTTTGGAACATCAAATCTTCTTCTTTTCTATCTGCAAAAAGACCAATATCAACCCAGTCACTTATATCAACTGCTGTTTCATTCCCAACAGAATCAGCCTTTAGTTTTTTCGCAAGTACATCAACCGTAATAGCATACTGCCCATTCTCCATTTTTTTGGCAGTTGCTTTGGGCAGGCGATAATCATACAAGGTGATTTCTTTAAACCAATCTGTAATTAAGTATTGCAAAGAATCAGGCACTTGCGGTTCAAGGTGTCTCAAAAAATCTAAAGAAGTAGGATAAGGCGTTTTGTACCTATATTCTTCCAAAAAATTATGCATAGCTAAGTTAACTTTGTCCTCACCGATATAATCCTGCAAAGCATAAAGAATCACACTTCCTTTGCCATAATGGATATACTGTTGGTTTTCTACTTTGTACAATGGTAGTTCTTTGTCCACCTCAGTACTTCGCCCGCGGAGATATCGATTGTGATCATACTTCAGAAATTTTCGCATCTTCATCGGATCCTTCGTGAGGTGCTTCATCGTCATCAATGAAGAATACTCGGCAAAACTCTCACTCATCATCGTCATCCCTTGCATCGTCGCTCCCACGACTTGATGTGCCCACCATTGGTGTGCCATTTCGTGTGAAATAGTCGCATCTATGACATTGTTTTTACTTGCATCCTCTAAGTCTATTACAAATCCAAAAGATTCAGAATAAGGCATCGTACCTGGAAAGGCTTGCGCAAAAGTACTGTATCTTGGAAATTCAATAATTCGACACTGCTTGTGATAATAAGGCCCAAAATTCTCAGTATAATAGACCAAAGATCGTTCTACAGCATCTAACATCATCTCAATATTGTACGCATGCTTTTTATCATAATAAACCTCAATATCTACGTCCTTCCATTTTCTAGTGGCTACTTCATACCTTGCGGAAGAAAAAGAGTAGAAATTCATCGAAGGATGATCGACCTTATAATGATAATAGTTTCGTCCATCCTTTTTCCATTCTTTTAATAATGACCCAGGTGCAATAGCAATTTGATCTCCATCAGTAGAAATGATGGTTTCTACATTTATGTAGTCCGAAATATTATCCGACAAATAATTGGAGTAGCACAATTCATTGCAATCTGCTACCAATTTAGGCACTCTCCTTTTAGGGGCTAAATCATACTTCTTCCGCTTGTTCTTACGAGAAATTTCTCGATTGCGGTCATACCCAAA
>JAJRQS010000063.1 GCA_024280135.1 Bacteroidota bacterium
CCCTTCCACTACCTTATTGAGTGGTTTGTCATTTTGAATCCCAGCCGCTTTTATCAGCCGAAGTTTCTCGACAAACGTTACTTTTTTTCTTTTTTTTCGTGGCATTATTTACTACCTTTTTGGGGACGAATTTGAACAGCATTTTGCGTCTTTCTTTTTTTCTTACGGTCATATCCTTCTGCAATCCTAAATAAAACTTCTTGACCCTTTCGGAAAAAAACACGGTCTCCTTTAAAATCATTTATGGAACCAAAATAAGAACACCCTTTTGATAAAACAAAACAAACTTTTTGATTTGGTAATACATTGGTGATTACCCCTTTCAAACTTGGATCATTGTCTTCAATTATTTGTGTCCATATCTTCATTGCTTCTTCCTTGACTTGTGACAAACTCTTTGCCTTAATAGCGTACCTCTCTACCTGCTGACTAAGATAAGTCCCCATCTTCCACCCTTCTTTTTGGTAGATATTCCAAAGTAACTCAAGATGATTTTTTAAAGATTGCTCGTTATTTTCTTGCTCAAACAATTGGGCTAATGATGTAAAGACCTTTGTCTTCTTAGTCCAGTCTCCTTGCTCTAGGCAAGCTTGCGCAAAAAACAATTTGGCTTCTTTGTACTTTTTCTGAGCAACTTTGTTGGTTCCAATCGCCGCAGTAAAAAACCAATCCTTTTTTTTCTTTCGAATCTCCATCAACAGTGCTACCGCCAAATCATATTGACCTAGATGATAATGGGATTCTGACATGCGCCAACGAAACCAAATGTTATTTCCAAAATGAAATTTTTGAAGTATCTTCAATCCCATTTGGGCTGTTTGGATACAATCCTGCCAAGCTTTTGCGCCAATTTGCGCCTTGGTCAAAGCCGCAAAATATTTTTCCTTTGGCGATGCCAACTCTTTACTAAGTCCTTGATTATCAACATAAGAGAAGCTATCTTGCGATAAAAAGGACACATCTACTTTACTCAATAGGTCTATTGTTTTTTGCCATTCTTTTTCTTCATTCCATCTGGCTGCCGCCTTAAAAATGGTTAAAACACCTGGCCCATATTGATCCATATAGTCTGTCAGTTTTAAGATGCCATATACAGCTTTATCAAAAGATTTTTTCTCTTGACCATCTTTCACAACCAAATAATAAATAGCCCAAGAATAGACCTGCCTAATCTGACGAAAATCTGGATACTTCTGATAACCAAGCCGTGACATCTTGAGTGCCGCATCATAATTTCCTAATTTGTTTTCACAAAAAATCAACCCCCACAAATCCCATTTGGTGCACTGAGAAGAATAGTTGTCCCATAGCTCATGATAATAACCCGATGCTTCTTTATACGATTTTTGTTTACGATGCTGGTCAGCCTTATTTTTAATATTTATATAACTAGTCATGGCGAATCAAATGCTCTGGAAGCTTATAAAATAAATCTGTCAAAATTGTTTTCACAATTTCAGCCAACTCTTCATTCGAACCACTTTTGGTACTCTTCACAATAGAAAACCCCTTTCTACCATAAAAAATATTTATCTCCGCCCACCGCATATCATCTATCGCAAACGTAAACTGTTTGCCATAATGAATATTCTTTACATGCTTCACCATGATGTCATATTCATTGACCGATTTAGCCACAGATTCCACTATCTTTTCTAAAATTTCTGGCACATACACCTTCTTAACAGGACGAGATTTTAAATTTGGATTCAACTTGCGTTTTATCTCTTCCAACAAATCATCTGACATGGCTTCCTTCTTCTCCAAATCATTTGAGCTGTTTGGTTTTGATTCAAAACTCTTCTCTAGCTCTCTTACCTCTGACAAGTTATTAAAATCGACAAAACTACTTACATCTACTGCAACACAGTCTGCATCAAAATAAGCCTTTGGATCATAGCTCACAAAACAAGCTCGTGCAACATCCGAAGTCTTCTTGTCCAACACTTGTTCTAACCCATACTTACTAGAAAAACTTTTGGCGAAAGCTCTATAAAAAATAGCATATTTCTGAGCATCATAACACTTTTCCTTGAGCTTGAAAAATACCTTAAAACCATCATTGCTTGGAGATACAAACAACAAACATACCCTATCATCTTGCTCTAATTTTTTTCGCAAGGATTCCTTATCCAATCCCTTTTCTGAAATATGATCAATGTCCAATACGAAATACTCAATTGAACCAAAATTTTCCGTCTTGCGATAGCGTGGCTTGAATATCCCGCAAGTGATATAAGGTAGTTGAGTCTTCAATTTTCGATACTGCTTGGGATTAATACTTTGCACAACCCGTAGTTGCTTTATCAAATCAAAATTTATCTGCTTCGGAGACTTGATAGATCTATATAGTTGTGACAATGTCACTTCCTGTAATGGATCATTAAACTGTTTTATGTTTCGGCCAGCCATTATCATTGCTCCTTATTTTTATAGTTCATAAATTTTTGCGCAAGCGACTGTGCGTACAAATTCATGTGTGTTGTTCGACTACGCTGTATCCCATTGAGCAATATCAATTCTTCCAAATAATCATTGATGGCTTGTATCAGAATACGCTTACCTAAACCTTCCAACCATACTGACCCATCTGCTTTCTGACTATAACATGACTCATCTATTGCCCCTTGCATCGCCAAACTTATCACCACGTAATCCACCCAAACACGATATCGCTCTATCACATCAAAAACTAATACTGGGCGTGCATAATTATCCCGATGAAATACCCCTATATACGGATCTATACCCGCCTTTATAAGCGCTCCTTCCACCTTGCCATACAACACACCATAGCCATAATTGAGCAACGCATTAAAAGCATCCATGGCTGGGTGCTGACTTCGCTTCTCAAATTGATAGGCTTCAGGTATAAGTAAATTAATACCCATAAAATAATTTCGTGATGCAGCTCCTTCCCACCCCCGAAGTGTTGCACTTATATCACTAATCACCATGGCCTCTAACGACATAATCTTTTGTTTATAGTCACTAAGCCGATTTGTATAAGATTGCAACTTCCTGCTCACAACTGGCTGATTATCAACATCAAAGGAGTACAAAATACCTATCTGATTATCAATTTTATCTTCCAATACCTGTTTTATCCATTCAACAGCTTCTTCCGAAAAAACAAAATCCAACTGCCGCCGACGTATGGTCGATATGGAACCAAACCGATTACTCCATATCCGCCCCATAGGCTTTCCACTTCGATCAACAAAAAAAACATCTATCTCCATTTCTATGGCTAACAATGCTGCATCACTACTAATTTGCGCGCCTTTGCTGATGCTAATGCTTTTCAATTTTTGCGGATCAATACGCTGTTTACCATCTTTGTGTATGACCACAAATGTATCATTGTCCTTGGTCAAATATGTGCCAAATGTATTTAATATTAGTTCCATTTATTATTGTTTAAATTCTTAATTCATAGGTATTAACTATACTAGGATACCTTAAAACCATAAAATCGCTACACCTGAATACCGAAAGTTGAATAAATATATCGAGTTTCAACAAGTTAGAGGCAAAAAAAAATCAAAAATGGGTGTTTGACCCAAAAAGGTGCATCTTTCTCCTATTCAAAGATAATAATATTTCACTAATATCTCAACAAAATACATATTTTTTTCTCTATGTATGGTCGTTGTATAACCCTATCATCACTGCAATTCGCTTACTCATCTTTTCCCGCAAGGTAGCAGGAGCAAGCACTTCAACACGCTCCCCAAATGACAACAAATTGGCTTCCAACTCATAATTAATAATCACTTCAACCTGAAAGACGGCCCCTTTATCATCTTCTGACAAAACCACCTGGGTGGCATGCAGCGGTTTAGATTTTATATAATCAGCCTGCAAAGTAGTCGCTCTAAACTGTACCTGCTCCACCATCCCGTTTTCAGGAATGGTGATACCGATGACCTGATTAAAATACTTGGCTGCATCAAAACTTGAATCTTCACTAAACGGTTGTAGAGACTCTTGTGTACTTCGTAGACGATCAAGTGCATAATGATAAATTAGACCATTATTATGAAACTTCGCTATGAGATACCACCTATTACGATACTCCTTTAGTAAATAAGGACTCACTATTCCTGAAAACCCAGCATGCCCTCCAAACGGCCGATACGATATAAATAAAGCCTTCTTTTCCTTGATACATCCATAGATCAAATTCAACCACTGATAGCCTTTTTCATGAATCCATTGGTCAAATTGAATCACGGGCACTTTTGACTGTTTGGATGTATTGATGATATGACTCAGCTTAGAGATGATTTGCTTTACCTCATCCATCCCCAATCGATTCACGATTTGATTCAAAATTTCTACTCCTTTATTAAACTCTTCCTTCTCTAATTCACTCAATCCGTAACTATAAATAGAAAAATTTGCATCTGTATAATGATATCCCCTTTTGGAGGTCCAATCGATAGGTGCATAATATTTCAAATCGCCACTTCGCATGACTTTAATATCTCCCAGAATAGTCCGTCGAGATGGAATGGATTCTATATTTCGGACTTCATATAATCGCTCTCCGCAGGCCTTAGCCAAATCTTTCCAAGACCATTTTTCTTTTTTTGACGAACGGAGACAGGCATCAATGGTTTGATACCGCAGCAGGGCATTGAGATTTTTTGACATGGTTTTTCTTACATTTTGGTCCTTTTTATGAGGCTATGAAGCATTCTGTTTAGATAGCGTTTTTAATATATTTTCGCAAAATACAAAATAAATTTAAACCGTGCAAATAGATTGCACACTAGACGTCGTTTTTTGTGTAAAATATTGAAAACAAAAAAAATATGTCACACAAAAATTCTAAATTTGACAAACTAGATATGATAACTTATGCCAAAAATTAAATATCTCTCCATTAGATTTAACAACAATCTCTATCCCTATGAGATTCCTAGGTTCCGGGCTGCCATCATCGAAAAGACAAAAAGAAAATCCGATTTATTCCACAATCACGATGGAGAGAATGGCTTCTTCTTTAGATATCCGCTCATCCAATATAAGATCAGCCAAAAGAAAGCCAGCATCATTTGCCTGCAAGAAGGCACCAACGAAATACACCAACTGCTCAAATATAAAAACTTGCAGATGTCCCTTGCGGGAAAAAAAATAAACTTCGAGATTGAAGATGTTAATTTACACTATTACCAAGTCCAAATCTGGGATAAGCTATTTCACTACTCCCTGCATAATTGGCTGGCGCTAAATCAAAAACACCATGCACGTTTTCAAGAATTAGAAGGGGATAAAGCCGCTCAAATGGACTTATTACAAAGCATCCTGATAGGTAACATACTCGCTTTCGCAAAAGGCATCAACTGGCGAATCGAAAAGAAAATAATCGTCAAAATTGACCAAATTAAATCAGTCAAATTTCTACCCTTCAAACAAAAAAAAATAATGGCTCTTTCCATTAATTTTCAATCCAATGTGTCATTACCCAACTTGATTGGACTCGGAAAAGGCGTGAGCGTGGGATTTGGAATCGTGAAACTAGAGAAAAAACCAAATCTTAATACGAAAAAAACAATGACAAAAATAAATGAACTATGAATAAAAAATATCTTTATGGTGCTAGTGTACAAGGCATACAGTCTTATATATTTGGTACAGACAGATTACAAGAAATTGTGGGAGCCAGTGAACTGGTCAAAACTGTTTGCAAAGACGAATTTCGTAAGTTTTCTAATCTTCAAGAAGAAGACATGATTGTATCCGCAGCAGGAAACATAAAATGTATAGTTGATGAAGATCGTGCTAAATTTATTGTCAAATCCTTTCCTAAGTATGTAGCTAGCATTGCTCCTGGATTGACATTGAGTCAAGCAGTGGTTGATTATACAAGCAATGTCAAAGAGAATATAGACAATTTAGAAAAAAAACTTAGAGCACAACGAAACAAAGCCACCATGCCAGCGGATATCGGCTTTATGGCTTTAGAACGGGCTAGA
>JAJRQS010000064.1 GCA_024280135.1 Bacteroidota bacterium
AAATATCCAGATCATGTGGTGGTGAGTTATGTCAATACGACTGCGGAGATGAAGACGTTGACGGATATCTGTTGTACTTCAACGAATGCCGTCCATATTATAGATAGTATCCCAAAGGATAAAGAAATTATCTTTGCGCCTGATATAAATCTAGGTCGGTATTTGGTCAAGAAGACAGGGCGTGATATGGTCTTGTGGAATGGGTCTTGTATGGTGCATGAAATTTTTTCTGTTGAGAAGATTACCAAATTACAAATCCGTCACCCAGAAGCCAAATTAATTGCACACCCAGAATGTGAAGCGATAATCCTTGATAATGCCGATTATATCGGCTCTACTTCAGGGCTTTTGCGCTATACCCAAGAAAATCCTGCTACTACTTTTATCGTCGCAACAGAACCCGGTATTATCCATCAAATGGAAAAAACTTCTCCCAATAAGAAGTTTATTCCAGCTCCACCGACTAACCAATGTGCGTGCAATGAATGCCCACATATGCGCTTAAATACGTTGGAAAAACTATACCTTTGTATGAAGTATGAATTGCCAGAGGTACATGTGCCGGTGGATGTAATAGAGAAGGGTAGGGTGTCGATCGATAGAATGATGGAAATTTCAGCCAAAGCAGGCTTGGTATAGCGGGTTTTATACAACATTGCCACTAAATTGGGCGTTTGACCTCGATAGATATTTATTTCGGTAAGATAATTGCCTATAATTCTATTGAGTTACATTCATGAACATTTGCTGCTAATAATTTAGGGTTATGGCAGTGGTCAAAGATAAACAATGAAAGCAATAAAGATATTTGCACTGGTCTTTTTATTCAGTACTTTTTTCCTTGCGGCAAATGCCCAACGAGGAATAGAGATTGGCGCGGGAGCGGGTGTTGCCTACTATTTTGGGGATTTGAATACCAGTTTTGACATGACGAAACCTGGGTTATCAGGAACGGTGTTTGCAAGGTATGATTTTAACCCGAGGATAGATGTGAAGGTAGGTGTAAACTACGGTCATGTTCAGGCAGCTGATGAAACGTCAAAAAATGTATTTGAAAAAGATCGTAATCTGTCATTTAAGAGTGATATTTATGAGGTGACTGGGCAATTTGAATTTAATTTCTTTGAGTATATTCATGGCTCCAGAGATCAGTTCTATTCTCCCTATATCTTTACCGGTTTTACAGTGTATAATTATAATCCACAAGCGGAGTTGAATGGCGAGGTATATAACTTGAGAGAATATGGCACTGAAGGTCAATTTACGGGTGATGAATATTACACGACCACTTTGGCTTTGGCATATGGTATCGGTTTTAAAGTGGATTTGAGTTTTGCATGGAGTTTGAATTTGGAGATTAGTGGCCGTAAGTTGTATAATGATTACTTGGATGATGTCAGTACTACTTATCCGGATTTAGAAGATTTAGAAAATCTGCGGGGCCCTATCGCGCCTCTTTTGGCAGATAGATCACTTGGACGTATTGATAACCAAACGGGTCGCCAACGGGGAGACAGTAAAGGGAATGATGCGTATTTTTTGACTAATGTGAGCTTGGTTTATTACTTTGGTAGCGTGCAGTGTCCTTCTGTTAATAAATGGGGATTCTAAAAAAGCAAAGATTGTTAGGAATGCACGGATTAAAAGATGGCACCTGCCTCTGCCTCTGCCGATTCAGGCAGGCACTAGATAGGTGTTTGCCACGAATGCACGAATTTTTTTATATTTGCACCCACCATAAAACCCTAACACCTTAAAATCGCTACACCGTTTTCACCCTTTACCTCTAAAAGCACCTACACGGATTAAGCGGGTTTGTACGGATTTTAGCGGATGAAAAATTTTGTTCTTGGTTTCTATTTCATTTTTACGTTCGATTCCTCGATTGCTCAATTCCTCGTTTCATCATTTTTCTGCCACGAATGCACGAATTTGGTTCACCCTTCGCCCTTCGTCCTTGACCCTTCACCTCTAAAGGCACGAATTAAACACAGAAAAGTATCCGAAAGCCCCCTATCTTTGCAGTATTATGACACCACAGACAGTAGCATTTAACACACTAGGTTGTAAACTTAATTTTTCGGAAACCTCTACCATCGGTCGGCAGTTTGCGCAAGCGGGTTTCACGGAGATTCCATTTGACCAACCCGCAGATATTTATGTCATTAATACTTGTTCGGTTACGGATTTTGCAGATAAAAAATGTAGGCAGATTGTCCGTCGTGCCTTGCGGAATGCACCAGATGCTTTTGTGATTGTAACGGGTTGTTATGCACAATTGAAGCCAGGAGAAATAGCCGAAATTCCAGGTGTAGATCTAGTCATGGGAGCGGGTGAAAAATTCAAAATCCTAGACTATCTAGGGGATATGAAAAAATTACCTGGAAAAGGCATCGTTTATGCCAGCCAAATCCAAACCGTCAATACTTTTGAAAATGCATTTTCTTTTGGAGATCGTACACGTTCTTTTTTGAAGGTGCAAGATGGTTGTGATTATAAGTGTACATTTTGTACCATTCCACAAGCACGTGGAGCCAGTCGTAGCAACACCATCGAAAGTATTTTGGAAAATGCTCGAGAAATTGCAAGACTAGGTGGAAAAGAAATTATTTTGACGGGCGTCAATATAGGAGATTTTGGCAACGGGACAGAAGTCATAGAAGGCGTAAGGCCAAAGAAAGAAGCGCTGTTTATTGATTTGATAAGAGCTTTAGATGAAGTAGAAGGAATTGAACGTTATCGAATTTCTTCTATTGAGCCCAATTTGTTGACAGAAGAAATCATTCAATTTGTGGCACAATCCAAAAGATTTATGCCGCACTTTCATATTCCATTGCAGTCTGGTAATGACGAACTATTGCAAAAAATGAAACGCCGTTACAAGCGTGATCTATTTGCGAATCGAGTCGAATTGATAAAGCAATATATGCCTGATGCTTGTATAGGCGTGGATGTGATTGTAGGGTTTCCTGGAGAGTCAGAAGAAAAATTTAAAGACTCTTACAGGTTCTTGCAAGATTTAGATATTAGTTACTTACATGTTTTTACTTATTCGGAACGACCCAACACACCTGCCTTTGAAATGGAGGATGCTGTTCCGATGCAAGAGCGTCGTGCCCGAAATCAGATGTTACGGATCCTTTCGGAAAAAAAGCGGGCAGGCTTTTACCGTCAATTTGAAGGGCGTGAATTAGAAGTTTTAGTTGAGCAATCCAAGCAAGAAGGAATGGTAACAGGTTTTACTAAAAATTATATTAAAGTTATCTTGTCAGAAGAACAGGCAAAAGTGAACAGCTTGCTACCTGTGTTGATTGGTCAGTTTAAAGGCGAATCAACTATTTCGGCAACGCCTTTAACAACCGCCTAAATGTCTTTTAGGACCAAAGAGAAAATCCTTACAGCTGCCTTACTTCTGTTCAACAAGAAAGGGTTGAGTGAAGTAACGACTAGACAAATTACTATTCACCTAGATATCAGCCAAGGACATTTAACGTATTATTTTCAAAAAAGGGCAGCACTTCTTGAGGCACTTTATGGTCAATTTCAAGACCAATATTTAATTTTACTAAAAGAACCTGTACCGGATCTATATCTCTTCAATCGATGGTTAGATACTGTTCTAGAAATACAATATACTTATCGGTTTTTGTTTTTAGATTTTGCGGAAGTGATGCGAGAGAGCCCAAAGATTAAGAAGCAATATTTTAAGTTGCGAGAGATTCGAAAGAAAAAACTAGAAGAAATATTAATACTACTTACTAAGCAAATATCAGAGACACAGTTGAATCAAATTGAATTGCTGATTGAATTTGGAATGATGTATGGTGCTTTAGATAAAAAACCTAAACGGGCTATTTTAGCGAAAGTGAAAGAAGATATTGAGACTGTTATCGATGCATATTCTCGATTCCTCGATTAGCAACACGTTCTCACATATCCAAGTAATGCATCAGGCTATTATAATTGTCTTGCAAAGAATCTAAATATTCATCTTCGCCAACAAAAGAAGCTTTGATAGAATATCCAAAACGAGTAAAGGTACTCAAGATGCCGCTAAGTTCATGGCTTCGATTTAATTTTAGCATGACGTCCACCGTTTGTGAATCGGGTCGAGCAGCTAGAAGGAAACTAAGAATTTGTGCGTTTTCACCTTCTACAATTCGGGCAATTTCATGCATCGAATATTCATGGCGTTGCATTTCTAACACAATCACGCCACCGGGTTCTACAAATGATGCCATCTGAGAAAACTTCGTTAGGACTTCTTGGATTTGCACCACCCCTAAATAATTGTTTTGGGTATCTACAACAGGCAAAATGGTCAATTCTTCTGCACCCATTACGCGCATCACTTCAAACAGATGATCTGTTTCTTCTACATACGCTTTACGCAAGGTCAATTGATAAGTCCCTACGGCATCGTCCATTTTGTTGTCCAATATGTCTTCTTCCGAAATAACGCCTAGTAATTGTTTGTGGTTCACAAGCGGTAAATGCTGGATATGATGATCCGTCATTTGCGCAAGTGCTTCTTGCCCTGTGTCTGAGGTTTTGAGCGGTGTGATAGTCGTCGATATAAGGTGTTTGGCGAACATTTGCTTTAGTGTTTTAGAACCATTCGCAAGTATAACGAAATAAATTCTAAGCTGTTCCTTGTAGGAGTGTTAATGCAGTAATTTTTTTCTTTCGTCCTCAAACTCTAGCTCTGTTAGAAGCCCTCTCTGCTTCAATAAATCCAATTGCCTCAACTGTTCCAATAGCTCTGGACTGCTTTCTTTTTTATTTTTTCGTGTCCGTTTAAAACCCGCTTTCGCAAAATCTATAAAATCATCTTGGATTCTTAAATACGCCAAAGCTGGATTTTTTTGTATTTCCTCGACAGGTTCAAAGCCTTGATGCACAGCTAGTTCTAAATATTCATAAGCTCTTTCAGTCTCTTCTTTTATAGAAAATAGACAAGCCATATCAAATAGTAAGTCAGGATTGTTGGGTTGTATCTCCATGGCTTGAAAATAGGCTTCTTCTGCATCTTGAAATTGGTATTTCTTGAAAGATTTTTTTCCTTCTTCCCAATACTTTTTGAATTTGACCTTTTGCTTTGCTCGATCCGTTAGTGCTCTATTACTCAAGGTGCTTTTCTTTACTTGATGCCTTTTCTTAATATCAACAGCATCTATTCTTCTTTTACGCTGATATTTACGTTGGTTTCGACGAGCCACCTGTGTGTCCCTATTGTACTTAGCATCAAAAACTTCCTGCGGCATTATCAAAAGTAATAAAGCATCTAACATACTCAAAACAAAAGGAACACCTGTCCAAAACAACAAAGCATAGATAATACCCCAGACTGTCTGCCCAAGATAAAAACGATGTATCCCAAATCCCCCTAAAAAAAACGCTAATAAAGCGGCTGTTACCTTATTCCTCATTGCCTTCTATTTCTTTAATCTAATAATGTGTACGCAAGATGCCCTAAAAGTATTGCTTTTGTGCTATTTTTATACGAATATCGATTGTTTTCCGACAGATAAGGCTATTTTCCTCTTCTTAAACGGATTGCTGCTCTTAATCCTTCATGTGTCAAACTACATATCAGATGCTACTGACTATTACATCAAGATCTAAACGTGATTTGGACTTCATAGATGGTTGATTGGCATCAGAAGCATCTCTGTACCCAATAGCGACGGCCACTAGGGTATTGTATTTGGGGTTTTTCAAAATAGCATCATATTCATGGGCTTCAATCCCTTCCATAGGTGTGGCATCAATGCCCATAGCAGCGCAGGCACTAAGAAAGAAGCCGACTGACAAATAAACTTGTTGTGAAAACCATTTTTTAATTTCCTGTTCCCCTTTAGGTTTTAAATAAGTGTTGTAATATCCAATGGCACCGGCTGGGATGTTTTCCGCTATCTGTTCTTCAAACTTTTTAACGGAAGAGATCGCTCCAAAAACGACTAGATGACTGGCATCTAGTATTTTGGAGGCATTAAAAAAAGATGCTTTCGCTAAAGCTGATTTTGTTTTATCTTCAGATACAAACGTAAAGTGCCAAGGTTGGCTATTGATAGAAGAAGGACTTAATCTTACTATCGTTTTTAACTCTGCGATGATCTTTTCCTTTATTTTTTTTGAAGGATCGTATTTTTTCGCTGTGTACCGATTCTCGGCAATTTTCAAAAAGTCCATTTGATTTGTTTTTGGTTAAGACTATACTTTTTATAGTTGCAAAACTAAGAATAGTATCTTATATTTGCAATAACGGTCAAAATGGATAGTATAAAATAAATGGAATGAAATACAAATTTGAAGAAAAACTATATCCCTGCCAAACCAGCTTAACGATGCGTTTTATTGGAGGAAAGTGGAAGTCGGTTATCTTGATCCATTTAGTAAATGATACTAAAAGATATCATGAACTTAGAAAAAGTATTCCCACGATTACAGAAAGAACTTTGAGTATTCAACTCAAACAATTGGAAAGAGATGGTTTAATAAATCGAAAAGTATATACCAGCAAACCTCCCTTAAAAGTAGAGTATAGTCTTACGGAATATGGGCAAACGCTAATTCCACTATTAGCAGCCATTTCTGAATGGGCAAAGAATACTGCTGGATTGAATAAGAAAATTGAGATTTTAGAGTAGAGCTAGAATGTGGAAAAAAGAAACGCCAAACAAAAAAATTACTACCTGAGTTATGGCATTAACTGTAGATTCTACGGCTAAATCCGCCTTTTTTTTACAAGTCAATCCACAAAGTCAATATTTCGACGAAGCCCTTGATATCGGGTTCGTTTGACTGGAGTCGCAAAAAACAACTCATCAAATCTTTCTTCCGTCATCTCTGACCAATCCTTCCTCGAAAGTGATAATAAATCTGGATGGGGTTGAAAATCTGGTTCTTGATTCGGTTTTGCAAAGCGATTCCAGGGGCAGACGTCTTGACAAATATCACATCCAAAAACCCAGTCTTCTAGTTTCTCTTTGAACGTTTCGGGGATGGGCCCTTTTGATTCAATGGTCAAATATGAGATGCATTTTGACCCATCTAACAAATAACCTTTCGGAGAAATGGCTTGGGTTGGGCACGCATCAATACATCTCGTACAAGTACCACAATGATCCGCAATGGGTGCATCTGCAGGCAAGTCTAAATCAGAAATTATTTCTGCTAGAAAAAACCAAGAACCTTTCTTTGGGTGAATGAGCAATGTGTGTTTGCCTTGCCAGCCCAATCCACTCTTGGCTGCCCATTGACGCTCTAGCACGGGAGCGGAGTCCGTAAACATTCGTCCAACAACTTTTCCTTGAATATCTTCTATCTCCCGAAAAAGAATTTTTAATTTTTTCTTGAGGACTTTGTGATAATCTCGCCCAAAAGCATAGGAAGCAATTTTTAAACTCCCCTCTTTTCTTTTTATATCAGCTTGATGGTAATTAAAAGAAAAAGAAATAACGGTTTTTGCGCTTGGGACTAGTTCGGCGGGATCGACTCGCTTTTCAAAATGATTTTCCATGTATGACATCGTGCCGTGGTTTCCTAAATTCAACCATTGACGCAACCGATCTGCTTCCTTGTCTAACCGTTCAACCCGTGCGATGCCAACCCCATTAAATCCTAATTCGTAGGCACGCCGTTGAATAAATGATTTGAGCTCTAAAGGAGTCATTACGAAAGGACTTGTAACTTAGCAAAACGAAGCATCAGACGGCGTTCAGGCTTGTCCATATTATTGAAATAAATAGTCGCAACCTTCTTGTCATTCGTACCATCTATTTGTAATACTTTGCCCTTGCCAAAGTATTCATGCATTACGGTAACCCCTTTTTGAATATCCTCGATGGAGGAGGCTTTAAAATTCGGAATGGTGCGTTTAGGTAACTTCTTCTTTGGCAAAAAAGGTTTGAAAGAACCTTGCACCGTGGACGTTCTAGAAAGTGCACTTTCAACAATATTGGTTTCTAAAATATCTTTAGACATTTCCGAAAGGAAACGACTAGGAGTGCCATAAGTGGTCTTTCCAAATTTATACCGACTCTCCGCATAGGTTAATGTCAAAAATTCTTCTGCCCGAGTGACGGCAACATAAAACAAACGACGCTCCTCATCCATCGCTTCTTTGCTTTCCATTGACATGAAAGACGGGAAAAGTTTTTCTTCTAATCCTGTGACAAAAATAGATTTAAACTCCAATCCTTTAGCCGCATGAATCGACATCAATGTAACAACATCTGTAGATTTATCCTCATTGTCCGCATCCGTCAATAAAGAAATATT
>JAJRQS010000065.1 GCA_024280135.1 Bacteroidota bacterium
AAACCTTTCTGGCGATCATTTCGGACAATGATCCCTTTGTTTTCTAGTAAATGGAAGGCTTCAATAAACCTTCTGTTAATTTCTATACGATTCATGCTATTTGTTTTAAGTTCGCCACAAAGATAAATCAAATTGTTTTAACTTGCAAATTATAAACCAAAAAAGTTTAAATAAATTATTTTAAAACCAAAAAGGAGTCTCTTAGGCTAGAGCGATAATTTTAAAAAAACTTTTTTGTATGAACTTTTGGCTAAATCAGAAAAAGCTTATATCAAAGATGTCTTTGATAGGGTCGTGACCGAGTTTTTGGAGAATAAAGGATTGTAAAACACTTAGATTTGTGATGTTTTAGGAGGTTGCCCAATGCTTCTGCCTTAATCCTATAAAAACTTGGAAATTCCGAAAAACATCTATATCTTTGCACTCCCTTAAAATTAGCACATTATGGACTCTAATGTAAAGCACATTTTACCAATACAGGGCTTTAGCATCGGTATCCATGAGTTTGATTTTAAGATAGACCAAAAGTTCTTTTTACAGTTTGAGGATTCCTTAGTGAAAGGTGATTTTGATGTGCATATCTTGTTAGACAAACAATCTAGCTTGATGGACTTTGAAATCTCTTTTAAAGGTATCGAACAAACCACTTGTGATAGATGTTTGACGGAGATAGAATTGCCTGTTGAGGGAATGTCTCGATTGGTGGTGAAGTTTGATGAAAATGAAAGAATCGAAGGAGAAATCATTTTTATACATCCTGGAACACCTACTTTTGATATTGCACCTTATATTTTAGAGGCTATCACGGTAACGGTTCCAATCATCAAAAAATGCTTAATTACAGGGCCTTGCGACGAAAAAATTAAAAAATATTTGACTTCGGAAGAACTGGAAGAAACGGACGAGAAACAAGACATTTGGTCTGAATTGAAAAAATTGAAAAACTAAGCTAGTTTCTAGCTGACTTAAATATTGAATTATGGCACATCCTAAATCACGGATATCAAAGCAACGTAAGCGTAAGAGAAGAACGCATTACAAAGCTACTGCTCCTCAAATCTCTACTTGTAAAACTACAGGGGAAAAGCATTTGTACCACCACTCCTACTGGGTGGGTAGTGACTTGTACTACAAAGGTCAAGTGGTTATTAAAGGTGAAGAGGAAGAAGTATTTGAATAATACACCTTTTTTGGGTGTCTTCAAAATAATAAAAATAGCTTCAGGTCATCGACTTGGGGCTTTTTTTGCTTAAATTTACTTTTATGAAAAAAATCATCAATACATCTAATGCCCCATTGCCCGTTGGGCCATACAGTCAAGCCGTTTCTTTTGGTAACATCGCTTTTATCTCTGGACAAGTGGCGATTAATCCCAAAACGAATACTTTAGTCTCTGATGACATCCAAGCAGAAACAAAGCAAGTGCTCCAAAATATAGGGGCAATCCTCACAGAAATGAACGCCACTTTTGAAGATGTACTTAAAGCTTCTGTTTTTGTCAAAGACATGGGACAATATGCTCAAATAAATGAGGTATATGCCCAATTCTTTAACGGTGAGAACCCACCGGCTAGAGAATTAGTAGAAGTGGCTAAATTGCCGCTCAATGTGAATATTGAGATATCTGTGATTGTCGGATTGAAATAGTAATTTTATAAAGTGTTTTGAGAAGTGCAATAAATAAACACTACTCAAAACACATTCAACGTCTTTAGCTAGCTATTTCAATCAATTGTTCTTGTTCAGTATTTTTTACAAATTGACCAATGGGCTTCAGCTTCATCCCTTCTTTTTGCGCAAGCGCCTCAAAAGCAGCGGATGAATCCTGCTCCACTGCAACCAATAAGCCACCACTCGTTTGGGGATCGGTGAGTATCGTACGTTGATAATCCGTGAGTTGCCCCACTACATGCCCGTAGCTGGCCCAGTTGCGCTTACTACCGCCAGGATAGCAGTCTTTGGAAATGTAATAATCAATGACTTCTTTTCCCAAAAGGGGAATGGCCTCAAAATCAATCTTGGCTTTGACATCAGAGGCTTCACACATTTCTTTCAAATGCCCTAAGATTCCAAATCCTGTGACGTCGGTCAACGCTTTGACATAGGACAATTTTGCAAAAGTGGCGCCTATTTTATTCATAATAACCATGGAATCTCTAGCGATATTTTGGTGTGCTGGTTTTAAGATTTTACGTTTTTGGGCGGTGGCCAAGATACCCACTCCGATAGGTTTTGTTAAATAGAAAACACAGTCTTCGGTAGCTCCTCCATTCTTTTTTAATTGGTCGATATTTACTCGCCCAGTTACAGCCAATCCAAAAATAGGCTCAGGGCTATCAATGCTATGCCCACCTGCCAAAGGAATACCCGCTTCTGCGCAAGCTTGACGAGCCCCCTCAATGACTAGGTTCGCGACTTCGGGAGGTAGTTTGTCGATAGGCCAACCCAAAATAGCAATCGCCATCAATGGTTGACCACCCATCGCATAAATGTCACTAATAGCATTGACGGAAGCGATACGCCCAAAGTCAATCGGATTATCTACGATGGGCATAAAAAAATCTGTCGTAGAGACAATGGCAGTCCCGTCTCCCAAGTCAACCACTGCAGCATCATCCCTTTCTCCGTTTCCAACAATTAAATTGGGGAATATTTCAGGGGTTTCGGTTGTAGCAAGTATTTGATCCAAAACCTTTGGGGATATTTTGCAACCGCAGCCCGCGCCATGACTGTATTCAGTCATTTTTATATCTATGAAGTTTTTCATGTCTCGATGTTTTGAGCAAAGATAGGTCTTTTTTACTTCGTCGCGTTTATGTGCTCCCTTGGGTTGTGTTGGCGTTTAATTCAAAAAGGATGGTTGGTTCATTAGAAGCAACCAACGCACACGTCGTGAATGTAGCTGCTGGCAGGTCAAATTAGCCTTTACCAAGCTAATTTTACAAGATTTAAAAAGCAATTTGGGAGGGCATAACACCCGTTTAAATAAAAAAAACCTTACCACCCAAAAGGATGATAAGGTTTAGAAAGCTGCGCCCCTTCAAGGACTTGAACCTTGGACCTACGGATTAACAGTCCGGCGCTCTAACCAACTGAGCTAAAGGGGCAAATTCAGTGAAAAAAGACTTTTTAGCACTTCTTTACGTGAATTAGGATTGCAAAGGTACTATCTTTCATTTATTATTGCAATATTTGCAGTAAAAAAAATAAAATGAGTTTACTAACAGTTGGAACAGTGGCCTTAGACACGATTGAAACGGCCTTTGGGAAAAGAGAAAGAGTGGTCGGAGGTGCAGCAATGTATATTGGTTTGGCAGCATCGAAGTTCACAAAGCCCATTAATTTAGTTTCTGTCGTGGGAGGAGATTTTCCGAAGTCAGAACTAAAATATATGGAGTCATTAGGCATTGACCTAAGTGGATTGCAGGTAAAAGAGGATGAAAAGTCCTTTTTCTGGGCGGGCAAGTACCATGACGATTTAAATGGTCGGGATACCTTGACTACGGAATTGAATGTATTGGCAGATTTTAACCCGATTTTGCCTGAGGCGTATAAGAAGCCTGATTATGTGATGTTGGGCAATTTGACTCCTGAGATTCAAATGCAGGTTTTGGATCAATTAAAGAAACGCCCCAAGTTGGTGGCTATGGATACCATGAATTTTTGGATGGACGTAGCATGGGATTCTTTGATGAAGACTATCAAGCGGGTGGACATGCTGCTCATTAATGATGAAGAAGCTCGCCAGATGTCTGGAGAACACTCCCTGATGAAGGCTGCAAAAGTCATTTTAAAGATGGGTCCAAAGATTCTAGTTATTAAAAAAGGAGAGCACGGAGCATTATTATTTCAAGATAACGATGTCTTTTTTGCACCAGCACTACCACTGGAGGAAGTGGTCGATCCGACAGGAGCTGGGGATACCTTTGCAGGCGGGATGATGGGATATTTGGCTATGCAAAATAGATTGTCAAAGACCAATTTTAAAAAGGCCATCATTGTGGGTTCTGCCCTAGCATCTTTTTGTGTTGAAAAATTTTCAAATGAACGAATGAAAGAAATTACACAAGATATGGTTCGCTTGCGCATAAAAGAATTTGAGAAGCTGGTCAAGTTTGGTGCTCCTTTATAAAATGAGCTACAGGCAAGGACGCATCATTATTTCCAGATGGAATTTATTATATTCGTTTGGCAGACTCGAATGGGCAAGAATGGATCAGTAGATTTAGTAAGATAAAATAAATAGCGTTTATTCAATTGTTCTAACCCACATACATTTTTAATGTGTGTGGGTTAGTTTTATCAGACACTCAACAAGCCCTTATATTTCTCTTCCAATTCATAATATTTAGCATTCAGTTCATTCACTTCTTGCTTCCAGGCGGCTTCGAGAGATTGGATACTACTTAAATGCCCTTGTAGTTCCGCTTCATATTTATACTTCATGGTTTCAAGGGTGATGTCATCAGGCGTATGACTCGCTAGCTGTTCCTCATAGTCTAATTTGATTTTGGCGGAAGCCTCTTTCAATAAGGCCACATCACTTTTTAAGCCTGCTATCTCATTTTCAAAAGCCGTGCT
>JAJRQS010000066.1 GCA_024280135.1 Bacteroidota bacterium
GTCGATTACATTTTTAGGCAACGAAGTATGAAAAGTAGTTTAATATAGTTTATGGACATGGAGGACCCACAAATACAAGTTTTTTTTGAACCCACCATAACACCCTAACACCTTTATACCTTTTTGAACCCACCTTAAAACCGCTACACCATTTTTTCTCCCTTCACCTCTATAATAATAAGTATAATAATACTCACGTTATAAGTTCGTTATAAAAAAATATTTCGTTTATGAATAGGCCGTTAATAGTATCAGTATTTTTAATTTTACTTTTATTTCCTTTCGGGAAAAAACTAGTAGCACAACAAAACTACACGAAACTAGAGCAAAGACTAATCAAAACGATAAAAGAAGATAGTCATATAGATCTAGAATTTGTACCCAATATTTTAATTTACTATCAATCAGATACTACAGAAGGAATCATCCACCTTCAGACTAATCAAAAATACAACCAGCTCATTGACCCCAAAAAACCTATAGTGATTGGAGATGTTTCTCAAGCGTGGACGGCAAATGAAGTTTTAAATTTGGTCAAAGAAGGCAAGTTAGATGTTGATGCGGATATCAATTCTTTTTTACCGAAAGGATATCGACAAGACACGGTAATTACGATTGAATCCCTTCTGACACATCGCTCAGGTCTTTCCAAAATCCCAAGTAATTTTGGGAAATACGAAGTAGATAACAAGCAACCCTTTCAATATTATACAGATACAGCCTTATTGGAAAACTATAAAGAACAAGACTTATCTAATCGCAGCGGAAAATATCATTATTCGTTAATGGGTTATGCTTTACTGCAATATCTGCTGAAGCAAAAAGAGGTCACACTACCTAGCTATTCGGAAACCTTAAATCAAGGATACAAGGAAGGTCAGCCCATTACGCCCTTTTCTTATTTCAACTTTGTGGGTGCCAAAGGGATCGTACTTACACCGAATGCATTATACCAATTCATTATGCAACTAAAGGCGTCTTCTTCTTCCTATCCCCACTACCCTACGGGTATTTAAAAGCAAACCCATTCAAGTTATGGTTTTCATATATTAGAAAGAAAGAAGAAAGAAATTGCCATTTTGAAAAGTGCAAGTAGCGGATTTACCATCTTGGGGGCATTTGATAGACAAGCAGATAAAAACTTGCTTATTATCGCCAATGCACAAGATCATATAGGCGGGCTATATGGAGCTATTTCTTGGTTTTTTAAATAAATGGACTACTTCATTCATCTTCGTTAAACTCAGATCCAGCCGCCTCTTCTAGTGCGATGTGCGAACTAACCATGGAGGAAGTAAACAAAGCAATATTTTTCAATTCCGTAAGGATAGTTAAGTAAAGCATACTGTTTCTTGTACCTACTTCATGAAGTTTAATCCGTTTGATCTGGCGTTTTCTGGCCTTCTTTATGGCCTTTAAGAATCCTTTTTTTGCATTTGCTAAATCATCTTTGGTTGCATTGCCATTCACGACAGCCTTTGCTAAATCAATATAGCTTGTCAAGCTAGTCGTGAGGTCTGCAATATCCTCATTTTGAACCCCTATCAAAGGTTTGTGGCTATTCTCTAGATGGGTAAGAGCGGGTTCTAACATATAGCGCACACTCTTTGACATTTCACGCAAGTAATCCGTCACCTGTACATAGTGGAAGCCAGATTCAAGTGAGTCATCTGTCAATTTATCTATGACTTTACTAACATTGTGTTTTTTGCCTTTCGCTATTTCATTCAATTCCATGAAGTCTGTATATACAACTTTTAAGTCTTTACGGTTTTCTGTTGTCAAATCACGTAAGCCATTCTTTATCATGACATTGTACTCCGAAAGGAAAGAATCAATAGTCGTCGCACTTTTTTCGATTAAATTATCGCTCGATATTTTTCCAATCTCTTTCGCCTCTTTAAACAATTTGCTCTTCTTCTTTGCTCTTTTCTTATGCAAGAAGTGCGTTTGATAAAGGAAGAAAACAGCCGCTATCATAACGCCGAAAACAGCAAATTTACCGCCATAATACGTTATCCCAACAATGATAAACGCCATCATAAAAGCAAAGAAAGCCGTAAAGAACCAGCCCCCGATTACGGTCATGACACCTGCTACACGATATACTGCACTTTCTCGCCCCCATGCTTTATCGGATAACGAAGTACCCATCGCGACCATAAACGTAACATACGTAGTGGATAAGGGCAGATGCATGGAAGTACCAATTGAAATCAAGATGGCTGCCATCAGAATATTTACAGATGCTCTTAATAAATCAAAGTGCAATACCTCCTCATCTTTCTTATATCGTTTTGGAGAAAACCTACGCTCAACAGCATTATTAAAGCTTTGCGGTAAAATAGAAGATACCCGCTTGTGTCCATTTACAAAAGACTGCACCACTACCCTAGCAAATATATTAGACCCAAAACGCTCATACCCTTCCTCTTGTCTGCCTAAGTTTAACTCTGTTTCCGTAACAGACCTTGCTTTCTTCGAAAAACGCAAAGCCAAAACCATGACTAAACCAGAAGCCAAAAGCATCCAAGTTTCTGTCGGGACTTTCTTAGCTAATACAGCCATGGAGAATTCATCTGGGCCTAGACCCGAAGCCATATAATATTGTAAAGAATTATAAGCTGCCATGGGCACCCCAATAAAGTTCACTAAATCATTACTTGCAAATGCGGTCGCCAAAGCAAATGTACCCACTAAGACGATGACTTTCAGTATATTAACTTTTAACATTTGGAGTATTAGAAACAATACGAAGAATGCTACAAATGATACACCGATAATCGTTAGTGCTTCATGTTGTATCATGTGCTTCATATCCTTAGTCATAAACGAGGCTCCTTTCACTCCTTTGATCAGAATAAAGTAGATGATACCTGTAAAGGAAATAGCGCCCCAAATGGCTCCGTAACGCTTTAAAGTCTTTTCATAGTTAAAGGTAAATACTAGCCGAACCAGATACTGCACTAGCGCGCCACCCAATAGGGACACAACCACGGAAAGTAATATCCCCGAGATAATGGCCAACGCCTTTTTTGTGTTGATGTAATCGCCCAAAGAAAGGTCTCCTGTATCATGATAAATCTTAATCAGAGCCATAGCGACCGCTGCACCCAATAGCTCAAAGACTATTGAAACAGTAGTAGAAGTAGGCATTCCAAAGGTATTAAACAGATCCAGCAGAATAATATCTGCCAGCATCACCGCCATAAAAATCAGCATTATCTCCGCAAAATAGAAGTGTTCGGGATGAAATATCCCCTTTCGGGCAACCTCCATCATCCCACTCGAAAAAACAGCCCCAAACAATATGCCTAAAGCAGCAAAAATCATAATGGTGTTAAATGTACCCGCTTTAGAGCCCAATGCAGAATTCAAAAAATTTACCGCATCATTACTCACCCCCACTATCAAATCTGAAAAAGCCAGAATAAATAAAATTCCGACTAAAATCATGTAATACATCTCCATTGTTTGCTTTTTCGTTCAGTGTGCAAATGTACTGTTGATTCAATAACTTAACAAATATCTTACACGTAATTTAAAAAAAATAACCCGCTAAAGAACAGCTGAATGGAACTCCTTTCAACATTTTCCTCATTTTATACTCAGATTGACTTTATACCTTGCGGAAAAAGTTTTCAATAGTAACTTAGTTCTTTGAGTAGATACCACACTTTTTTTGTATATTTGTCTAACAAAAGAACTCAGAAAGCCGTAAATAAAGATGTAAAATCACTATTAACACACAAATAATCGCAGATGAATTTTTTGAAATCAGTACTCTTTGTCTCATTGCTAATAAGCTGTAGCTCTAGTTTATTTGCGCAAGTAGAAATAAAAAACCCTCAATGGCATTTTGTAGATAGAGCCATTATACCCGCACCTACGGATAAAATGCCAGAATATGCTAAATTACTTTATGCAAATTCGGTCAACATGAAAGACCTGGAAAAGGCCTTTACAGCCTACTATGATGAAAGAGGATGGAAACACGTAAAAGAAGATCTAGAGCATGACCCATTTGCAAAATTTCATCACTTGTGGCTAGAAGGCGCTGTACATTATGTAAATGACAACGGAGTAGTTCGAGTCATGAATGCGAATGAAATACAAAAAATCAAAGCTAGGAATGAAAGTTTTGTCGTTAAAAAAGCACAACCAGGATCAAGAGGTGCAAATAGCTCTTGGTCTTTCATAGGGCCTAGACGTACCGTGTGGGAAGAAGAAGATATAGCCAGCCAACCCCCCGCTCCTTGGCAGGTAAATGTTTATTCGATCGCAGTAGCTCCTACCAATCCTTCTATTCTTTTTTGCGGAAGCGAGACAGGAGAATTATACAAAACTACGGACAAAGGTGTAAATTGGAATCCTCAATTGGACTATAACTGGGGAGGTGCTATCCTTGCGATTGCGATTAGCCCTGATAATGCAGATGTCGTCTATGTGAGTGCCAGCAATTCGATTGTCAAAACTACAGATGGTGGTGTCACATGGAATATCGTGTATGATGAAGCAGCTTTAAGCTGTAATGCGATTGCGATTAGCCCTACTGACCCTAATACTGTGGTCATTGCTGCTGGAACGGGTTTGATCAAAACGACTGATGGCGGAGCTAATTGGGCAACCATTATCAATGATAACTTTATGTACGATGTCCAGTTTCGTCCTGGTGATGGAACAACAATTTATGCTTTAGGAAAAGGAAACAACTCTAGTACTTATTCTTTCTTCAAATCAACCGATAGTGGTACTAATTTTTCGCTTAGTATGACTGGATGGCCAAATCTAA
>JAJRQS010000067.1 GCA_024280135.1 Bacteroidota bacterium
CTATTTCAATAATATACCACCAAGAGGTTCTATCAATCCAACCATTGATATTAAAATTTCGAAACCATTCTGGATAAGATCTATACACAACTTCTCCCCTATCTTTAAACTGCAAATATAAGTCATAATCAGAAACCGCTACAAATACTTGTTTGCCTGCTATTGGAGTCACCTTATCTATTACATCCAGCGGCAACTCTTCCAAACCTAATGCATTTTGAGTATAATACTTATAAGAAAGTCCATCCCCTAAAGGGGACGTATGTTCATAATAAAGAATAGAAGGTTGATCAATAGCCTTGTATAGCGTCTTAAACAAAGGAATATCTTCATTAGAAGGGGTTACAGAGATAAACAGCAATAAAACCACATTCGTCACCCAAAATAGTTTTTTAAACCAGTACCATCCTTTGACCCTTTCAAATAAATCGCTCCCATTTTGATCCAATAGCCAATCTATAAAATAGGTAGCGGCTACCGGAACAAATCCAATAATAGGAAACATAAAACGGGTTTCTTTATGTCCAATCAAAAAATGAATCAACAAAAAAGGAACAATTGTCCATACGATTGCGGACTTTGATTTTTTATAAATCATCCATAGAAACGGAAACACATAAATCAAACTAAAAGGAGGAACCAAGTCCAAAAATATTTGCGTTATGTAATGATACCAAGGAGAGATACCGAAGCCTGAAACCCGATCTTCAAGTATATTATGCTTCAAATAATTCCAAGTGGTAATGACCCATTCTCCATAAAACCATCGATCTATTAGCGCTCCTATTCCTATTAAAGCAAAGAAAGCTAAAGTCATCAATACCAACTTATTAAAGGCATCCTTGCGGAAAAATAATAACCATAAACCGAATCCCAAGACCATAAAAACGGATTGGTATCGAATCACAAATGAAAGTCCAAATAGCGCGCCTACTCCTAGGTAAGTCCAAAGCTTCGGATCGGGCCGTTTAAGCATCCAGGCAAAGCCAATCACGAACAATGTCCCAGACCAATTTTCAGAAGAAAAACGTACATTATTGTACACGCTTATCCAAAGAAACAAAGATAAAATAACATACCAATACTTCGCTAAATTATGTTTGAACCGATTTTGATATAAATCAATCAACAGTTTAATTGAATACAATGATAATGCAGCTGATAATAGCCTAAAGAAGAAAGCAACAAAAAAAGGGTTATCTAAGCCAATTAGACCAAAGAAACGATGTGCTACAACTACCAAAGCAGGCTGTAAGGTTGGTCGCATCATAAAGTGATACTCCCAAGGTAAATCAGTCTCATAAGCTAGACCCAATTTATAAGCTGCAAATTCAAAAATTTGAAAATGTTCATCAGGATGATGATTACCCACTGAAAAAATGGCCGCTATTAGATAAACGACCGCAGCAATTACAAATAGTTTTTTTGTTGAATACTTTCCCATTTTGTCCATTCGTGCAAAGTTAAGAAATAATGGTAATTCAGAGCCTATCCATCCTAACAAACGCGACCGAGCGAGCACATAAACACGTGCGTATAATAAATCGCACTTTTTTACGGACCCGTTCTTTATTGCAAATAATAGTTGACCACTAACACCCTTTTTAAATGGGGCTTGGGGGGGATTTTAATAAAGAAGACAACTCTTCTTTTGCGATAAAACATCAAAATCTGTGCAGTATGGTACACACCCTAAATACGACCAAAAGAAGCAATCAAAAAAAATCCTTATTTTTACGTCATGTTTAACAGAATAAAACACTGGCTCGGGATTGAGAGCATCAAAATCAAGCTTTTATTGCCCGCTGAGCAGCCCATAAAAGGCATTCTTCATGGAAAGGTGGTCTTTTCCTCCATGACCGAGCAAAAGGTTGAGCACTTGACCATTACGCTTTTTGAGTATTACACAAAGGGGCGAAAGAAGCGCAAAGAAAAGCAGACATTTGAATTAGGGACTATTACCTTAGAAAAACGCTTTACGGTACCTGCAAACAAGGAAATCAAAGTTGCTTTTAAACTGCATTACAAAAATGTACATTCTGAAATGGATGAATTGGCTGATAGCAATGTACTTCTAAAAGGGGTAACGAAGGCGGCCAAATTTGTAGGAAACATACAATCTACTTATGAATTGGTAGCAGAAGCCAATGTCAAGGGTGCAGGATTGAATCCTTTTGATAAATTAGAAGTGATCCTTACGTAAGATGACGCCTCAGCATAAATAATCTACAACCCAGCAGAAAATCATGCTTTTTTGTCCAATAATCCTTTTATTTTGTGCTGTTAGTTAGAGCTTTTATTAAAAAATCATCAGGTGGCTTGGAAAGAATACGTAAAGAATGAACCTTGGACCTTATTGAAATTCAATGACAGATGGTTAAGAATGATTGTCATTCCAATATTTGCCCTAATCAGTCAGTTTGCGCTTCATCCTACCCCTACCGATAGCTTCTTTGTAAAAATCACAACATCTCTCATCATTACCATCATCTATTGGCATATCTCTAGGAGCATCATACTTTATTTCAGGAGGCGGTTACCCAATATTCAAGATTACTTCAAAAGGATGGTTTTTCAAATTATAGGGCTCATTCTTTCTAATATTATACTTTTTGTCCTGATTGGATTACTCTTGCGAAAAACGCTACCCCAATTCATTACAAACACCAATTACAGCTCTTCCTTCTTTATTCCTTTTGCTTTTACGTTTTCCATAGTACTCATCTACGAAAGCATCTATCTATTACACGAATGGAAGCAAGCCGCATTGGGTAAAGAAATTACCCAAAAAGAACAAGTAATTACCCAGCTTAAAGTTTTGCAGAACCAAACCAATCCGCATTTTTTGTTTAATTCATTGAATACGTTGTCTTCATTTATC
Organism: Bacteroidota bacterium; assembly: GCA_024280135.1. Taxonomy (GTDB): domain Bacteria; phylum Bacteroidota; class Bacteroidia; order Chitinophagales; family Saprospiraceae; genus HyVt-613. The sequence goes on from JAJRQS010000067.1 coordinate 2,882, forward strand.
CAAGAACAACCCAATCTAGCCGAAAAATATGTTAACAAATTGGCAGAGGTTTACCGGTACATGCTCAACATTCACAAACATGAGCTTATCACGTTGAAAGAAGAACTTGATTTTTTAGCAGACTATTACTTTTTAATGCAAATTAGATATGGAAAGAATTTACATCTAGAAATAAAAAATAATGGTTTAGCAAAAAGCAAATACATCATTCCAATGTCATTGCAAATACTCTTGGAGAATGCAATTAAACATAATATCATTTCAAACAAACAGCCTCTGCACATCTCTCTCAATATTGAAAAAAACAACGTTAGTATTACAAATAAACACCAACCTAAACTGACGAAAAAAGCACACTCAAATGAGACAGGATTATCAAATTTAATCAAAAGATATCAATTAATTTCTGAATTATCTCCCACCATATCCAACGACCAAATACATTTTCAAGTAACGCTACCATTGCTTAACATCAACCAATACCAGACATCATGATCCATGTCCTTATCATAGAAGACGAAGCACCCGCCGCTGTAAAATTAATCAAACAAGTTAATGAATTACAACCCGATTGGATAATCATGGCTACGCATGATTCGATATCTTCTTCCGTCGAATTCTTACAAATAAATGAGCCTGACCTTATTTTCATGGATATTCATTTGGCGGATGGGGATAGCTTTGAAATATTTAATCAAATCAAAATAAAGTGCCCAGTCATCTTCACAACAGCACACAGTGATTTTGCCATTAAAGCATTCAAGGTCAACGGTTTAGACTACCTACTCAAACCCATTCCCAATTCAGAGATAAAACGGGTAATCAAAAAATTCAAAAACCAAACAGGTCAAAAACTACCCGAAAATATTCACACGATATTACAAAATATTCAAACAAAACACAAAGAACGCTTTTTAATAAAAATGAACAAGCAACTCATTTCCATACCGGTCAAAGCTATTGCCTATTTCTATTCAGAAGACAAACTGTCTTTTATTAAAACAGAGAAAGGCGATCGCTTTCCGCTCGATGAATCTTTGGATAAAATTGAAAAACAATTAGACTCAAACTCGTTTTTCAGAATCAATAGAAAAACCATTCTTAATATTAATGCTATCCAGAAGATTGAATCATACTTCAATGGCAGACTGAGCTTAACTATTATGCCCACTCCTGAAGAAAAAGTTATTGTCAGTCGAGAGAAGGTTCGGTACTTTAAAAAATGGCTCGGAGATTAAAAAACTGCAATATTTAGGTTTAGAAAGCTACACGGATGGTTAAATCTTAAACCTATGGCGCCAATCGTCTAACCAACCACTCCCCTGCTACCTTTTCATATTCAAACCGATCATGCAATCGGTTTTCACCCCCTTGCCAAAATTCTATGGTTTCTGGTATAATACGATATCCTCCCCAATGATCTGGAATCGGCACTGCTCTATTAAGAAATTTTCTTTTCATTTCTTGAAGCTTCATTTCTAGGACACCTCTTGAGCTAATGACATGGCTTTGTTGGCTGACCCATGCGCCTAGTTGACTTCCACGAGGACGGCTTAGAAAGTATTTGAGTGATTCTGCTGTAGAAATCTTCTCTGCTCTACCATTAATTTTAACTTGTCTTTCTATAGCCACCCAAGGAAAGAGCATAGATACTTTTTCATTCGCTTCGATATCCTGAGCCTTTTTACTTTCGTAATTAGTAAAGAATACGAAGCCATTTTCATCAAAAAGCTTTAATAGTACCGTTCGGATACTGGGTTGCCCAAAGGCATCGACTGTTGCCAAACTAAAAGCATTGGGTTCAGGAATAGCCGACTCAATAGCCTGCTTAAACCACAATTCAAACTGCTGAACAGGGTTATCCTTTAGCGCTTCACGTTTTAAACCACCTTTGGTATAGTTCTCCCTAAAATCAGATAAGTCCATTCGCAAATTTAGGCCTGAGCGGTAGGTGTATTAAAATTCATAGGTGGCATTCCTGCATTACCAGAATCTTTAATTTTTCCGTGCTGAGCCTCAAATCTTTGGATATTTTCCGCAAGGGCAGTTAACAGGCGCTTTGCATGTTGAGGAGTGATGACAATACGAGATTTGACCTTTGCTTTAGGCACATTGGGCATCAAACGCAAAAAGTCAATGACAAATTCAGTATTAGAATGCGCAATGACGGCTAGATTAGAATAAACGCCTTCAGCTACTTCCTCTGGCAATTCTATATTCAACTTATTTTCTTGCTTATTAGACATTTTTCTTGTTTTATTAAGTGATACAGATATAACGCCTATTAAGAAATTTTGTTTTTGGGAAAGCTTATTCCCCAACTTGAGGAATCAAATAGCTTAAAACTTCTACTTCTTCCAAAACATTTGAGTAGCTTGCTTTCCATTAATCCTTAATTGAATGTAATACTGACCGGAGTAAATTCCTTCCATAGACAAGTTAAGCGAATGTTTTCCGGAAGGAAGAAAGCCAGGCGTAATCTCTTTGATAAATTTTCCATCTTGCGTAAAAACAGACAAGAGGGCGTACCCGCTCGTTGGGTTCTCTATAGCTACATGTAAAACATCTTGAACCGGATTGGGGAATAAAGTAATTTTTCCTGCAAAGGACTGCTGATCCACAATACTTAATGTGTCCATCGGGCGGGTATAGACATCGACATGCCTGCTACCTAGGCCTAGTTGCATCGTTCCTAGCCATAATTTATGCCCTTTTGCATCCCATGCAATGTCCGCTATATTTCCATCAGGAATACACCCCGTATAAGCAGCACAGTTTTCCCAAAGACCTAGTTTATAAGAATACAAGCCTACGCCCAGCGCACCAATCCACAAAGTAGAATCTTCGGTATATTGCAAAGAAGTTAGAAAATCACCTTCCAAACCCGAATTGCCGCCTCCTTTAAATTGAAACCAATTACCATCTATATCCCTTTTTATTAATCCTTGATTCTCAGTCGCAATCCATAAATTATCCCATTCATCAATTTCCAAATCAGTCACAACGGTACTGGCTATTTTTCCGTCAGGTGTATCAAATTCTTCATACGCCCCTCCACTAAAATGTTTGATCCCATTGTAAGCTGCACCATACCAAAAACCCCCTTGACCATCAGGCTCAATAGCCGTTACTTTTTGGTCACCATCATCAATGTCTGCTTCATGAAAAGTCCAAATATCATCATGGTGGTTAAACTCATAAATGCCTTTATCACCAGCCAACCAAATTACATCATTATCATCAATGTAAACATCGTGAATATAATTGTAAGGATATTGTAAAGGAGAATTTGCACCCGTATAATTCGTTAATTGGTCACCATCCCATTTAGCCAATCCATTATATGAGTATGCAAACCAAATGTTTCCTGAAGAATCTACATCCGCAAAATTTATTTTATTTTCAAGTAAACCTGAATTCTCAACATTCAGGATATCCCAAACGGCTCCATCAAAAATACCCAGTCCATTATCCCTAGAGCACAAAAGTAAAGTTGAATCTTCTGTAAAATTTAAAGAGATGATATCATTGTCAATAAAATCAGAAGTTTTTAAATTAAACCCTGTCCAAGTATCGCCGTCAAACTTAACTAACCCATTACTATAGGTTCCTAGCCACAAATCATTAGTCATTGTATCGACTGCTAAGCATTGAATCTTTTCCTCCGGTATTTCACTGTCCACCTCTAAGTATAGTTTCCAAGTATCTGTTTGTTTAAAAGTAGCCAACGGGATATGGAGCAACCCTTGGTGAGTAGCCACCCATGCACACGTGTCTGCAATTGCAATACTAAAGACAAAATTATTAGGGAGTGGAGAGTTTTCTGTTGTAAAAACATCCCAATCCGTTCCATCTGTAACAGCAAGTCCTTTTTGGGTTCCGACCCAAGCAATATGGTGATCTTGCAAATCCAATGCCGTCACTATACCATATGGCAAAGGAGAATTACTTGGATTATAAATATGCCAATCCCCATTATCATTGTGGACTAATCCTTCATATCGCGAACCATACCAAACGTAATTATCTGAGGTGTCCGTTTCAAATTTTATTTCGATGACATTATTATTAGGTAATGGGCTATTATCCATATTCAATTGATCCCATTCTTCATCCCCATCCCCATAATAAATACCCTGATAAAAAGTACCTAAATACATCTGCCCCGAAGGAGCATAGGCCATCGTTCTTACAAAATTAGACTTAAATTCATAATTTTCCCAAGTATCCCCTTCATCCTTGCTTCTCCCCGCTCCAAAGTAATTATAACCAACCCAAAGCTCATGTTCGGGAGTTAACATGACTTTTGTCAAATAACCCGCAGATAAATTAGAATTATTGGTATTGATGTATTTCTTTTCATTCGTGCTTGGATTTAATTTAAACAGCCCATTTCTGGTTGCTGCCCACACGTAGTCACCATCTATACATATGTCAACAACATTGTTCGTTTGAGTTGTAAAATTCCATTGCTGTGCTTTTGTTGCAAGAGAAAGTAAGCAAAAAGCACTTACGAAAAAGTAAAATCTTATCATCATTATCTAAATAATTAAAAGTTGGATTCATTTACTTAAAAGCAAATTTAACCTTTTTTTGAATAAAATGTACAAGCTTCGATCAAAACGTTCCTTTCTAGACCTAAACCCTACAACAAAGTAAACCATTATATAACAATAAAAAAACGTACCTTTGCACCTTCGTTTTGAAAAGAGCGGTTCTATTACATTTACTAAACAACTTTCATGCAAGAAATTAGGAATATTGCCATTATTGCCCACGTTGACCATGGGAAAACAACACTTGTAGATAAAATTATATTTGCTTGTAACACGCTTGAATCCCATAAGGAACAAGGAGAATTAATCCTTGACAGTAATGACATCGAGCGCGAAAGAGGGATCACCATTCTTGCGAAGAATGTATCTGTCACCTATAAAGGTGTAAAAATCAACATTATCGACACCCCAGGTCACTCGGATTTTGGTGGAGAAGTCGAGCGTGTACTCAAGATGGCAGATGGCGTTTTGTTATTAGTGGATGCTTTTGAAGGTGCTATGCCACAAACTCGTTTTGTATTGGGTAAGGCTTTAGAATTGGGTTTAAAGCCAATTGTAGTCGTCAATAAAGTTGATAAAGAAAACTGTACCCCTGAAATCGTTCAAGAAAGCATTTTTGAATTGATGTTTAATTTGGACGCTACAGAAGACCAATTAGAATTTGCGACAATATTCGGATCCGCTAAATTTGGATGGATGAGCACGCATTGGGAGAAGAAAACAGAAGACGTCTTCCCCCTGCTAGATGCTGTTTTATCTGAAATTCCAAATGCTCCCTACAATGAAGGAGAAGCCCAAATGCAAATTACTTCTCTAGATTACTCTAGCTTTAAAGGAAGAATCGCTATCGGTCGGATATTCAGAGGAGACCTTACGGTCAAAACGGATTATATTCTTTGTAAGAAAGATGGTGTACAAAAGAAGGTAAGAATCAAAGAACTATTTGTTTTTGTGGGGCTCGGTCGATTAGAAGTACAAACTGTTAGAAGTGGAGATATTTGTGCCATTGTAGGTCTTGAGGACTTTGAAATCGGAGATACCTTAGCTTCCGTGGCAAGCCCAGAAGCTTTACCCAGAATTTCTATTGATGAGCCAACCATGAGTATGCTTTTCACCATTAACAATTCTCCATTCTTTGGTAAAGAAGGTAAGTTTGTGACTTCTCGGCATCTTCGGGATCGCTTGATGAAAGAAACTGAAAAAAATCTTGCTCTACGTGTAGATGCTACAGACACAGAAGATAAGTTCAACGTATTTGGAAGAGGAATTCTTCATTTGAGCGTATTGATTGAAAATATGCGTCGGGAAGGTTATGAACTCCAAGTAGGCAAACCTCAGGTCATCATCAAAGAGATTGAGGGCATGAAGCATGAACCCGTTGAAGTGTTAGTAATTGATGTACCAGAGCAATATGCAGGAAAGGCCATTGAACTCGTAACCAAACGTAAAGGCGACCTTTTAATATTAGAGCCAAAAGGGGATTTGCAACACCTTGAATTTGAAATCCCATCTCGTGGCATCATCGGTCTTAGAACGAATATCTTGACCGCAACGGCTGGTACGGCTGTAATGACACATAGATTCTTAGAGTTCAAACCCATGAAAGGGGACATTTCTACTCGCCTGAAAGGATCTTTGGTCTCTATGGAAGCTGGGCAAGCATTAGCCTTCTCTTTGGATAGATTACAAGATAGAGGTAAGTTTTTTGTCGGCCCTGGCGACAAGGTGTATCAAGGAATGGTTATCGGAGAAAATAGCCGTGCAGGAGACATGGATTTGAATGTAATCAAAGGAAAGAAACTAACGAATATGCGTGCTTCAGGTTCAGATGATTCTGCTAAGCTTACGCCAAAAATAGTTTTTTCTATTGAAGAAGCAATGGAATACATCAATGAAGACGAATACTTAGAAATCACTCCTGAAAGTCTAAGGATGCGTAAAATAACTTGGAGAAAAAGCTAATTTTGAAGCCTACTCTTTCAGAAAAAAGTCCGAAGTAAAATTGCTTCGGATTTTTTTTATTTTTTTTTGACTGCCTTAACCACATGAAAACCAATGGTTTAATTTTATTTTGCACTACTTAGCGTACCAAAACTGATTTTCCTTTTTTTTATATTCAATTCTTTTATTATTTTTGCATCGTAATCCTACCGCACCGGGACTGAAGACTAACAATCTTTGTTTTCAACACATTTCAAACCGCAATTAGTCAGGTCAACTATAAATTGTTATAGTTGATACAGTATTTTTATTGCCTACCCTTAATGGATAGGGGCATTACGGATTTGAGCAGAACGATATACACTAACACTAAACGCACTAGTTATAATGGAAGAAATTCAAGTAATAAAAAGGGATGGAACGAAAGCGCCAATAGATCTAACCATGATCCACGAAGCTGTAGAATGGGCTTGCAATGGCTACGAAAATGTTTCCGTTTCAGATATAGAAATTAACTCTAAACTACAGTTCTACTCTGACATTACAACTGCTCAGATTCAAAAAGTGATGATTCGATCAGCGGCCGATCTGATTTCTTTAGAAAAACCAAATTACCAATATGTAGCCGCTAGATTGACTTTAATGGATTTACGCAAGTCCGTCTATAAACAAGACACGCCCATTCCATTCGAATATCTCGTCATGAATAATATTCATAAAGGTGTCTATGATAATATCCTCCTAGATAAATATACCTCACAAGAAATCATCTATTTTGGAAAAAAAATAGATTATAAAAGGGACTTCAAATTCACTTATGCGGGTATCCGCCAGATGGTTGACAAGTATTTACTACAAGATAGACAGACTGGTGAAATCTATGAGACGCCCCAGGAGGTTTTCATGCTCATTGGGATGTTCATGTTTATGAACTA
>JAJRQS010000068.1 GCA_024280135.1 Bacteroidota bacterium
CCTAAATGATTGAAAACCAATATACAACAAGTACAATCCTCCTGTTACTTTTATACCATTAAAAATTAATTCAGATTGCTTAATCAAAAGCGCTAAGCCTGCTACACAATAGGTCATATGCACTAGAATTCCAAGCGCAAATCCTACTGCTGTCCAAACACCTGTTTTGCGAGAATACTGCAAAGAATTACGCAAGGCAACTACAAAATCGGGCCCAGGACTAATCACTGCTAATAAGTGGGCAATCGTAGCCGAGAGGATGATCATCAATGAGCTCAATCAAATCATATTTACATGGTCAAAAGAAGTGTGAAGCTAAAATTTTTTTACGACTTCAAAAAACTATAGTGTTAGATTCCGTTAAATATAGAAAAGAACTGCATATTTGCATGTAATTATGGACAATCAATTTGCTACACCCATTCTCCTACTCATTTTTAACAGGCCAAATGCCGTAGCATCCTTAATTGAGAATTTGAGGAGAACCAAACCAGCAGTTATCTACGTTGGAGCTGACGGTGCAAGAAAAAACAAGGCAGGAGAAGCAGAAAAATGTATGCAGTCCAGAGCGCTAATAGATAAGATAGACTGGCCTTGTCGAGTCGAAAAGCTGTATCAAGAAGAAAATTTAGGCTGTAGGAAAGCCGTATATAAAGCCATTTCATGGTTTTTTGAAAAAGAAGAACAGGGTATTATTTTAGAAGATGACTGCCTACCTGATCCTTCCTTTTTTACCTATTGTGAAGTACTTTTAGACCGATATAAAGACAATAAGCAAATCATGCATATCGCTGGGGACAATCCCATTAGCAAAATAACACGCCAGCAAACAGAAAGCTATTCTTTTGTCCAGATGCCGCTTGTTTGGGGCTGGGCAACCTGGCGAGATGCTTGGCAAAAAATGAATCTTCCCTTAGCTCATCTTGAGCAATATGATTTTTCTACCTTGCCTTATAACAAGCTTTCGCAAAAATATCTAAAGGAAAAATTTTATGCCACCCAAAGAGGAGAGAATGACTCTTGGGCATATGCTTGGTACTTTTCAATACTGCAATCAAAGGGATTAGCCATCCTCCCAAAAGTGAATCTAGTTAGTAATATCGGTTTTGGCATAAATGCTACACATACTCAATCACATTCTAAAACACGAGAACTACAAAGACATGCACTTGCGTTTCCACTCTCTCATACGACCCGCATCGAGATAAACCCTATACGGGAACAACGTTTGTTTTACGCTGCACAAAAATCAAGGGTCGGTCTAATAGGTCGTGCGTATCTTCCTTCTTGGATAAGAAAATTCTTAGGAGCAAAGAACTAATTAAAATTAGGACTCTTTCTCTTCAATTTTCACGATGCCTTCCATGTCTGCAATTACTTCCGAAAACACAATAGCAGGTATTTCATTTAATGGGATAGCGTTTCTATCTCCCCAAGCATACTCTCCTATTTTCATAAAAGTAATATTATAGAATTCAACTTCTTGCTCATAGTATCCAATACACAATCCTGTTAGATTCAAAAAGGCATATATGTTTTCTTGTTTAAATTGTTTTGAAAAATCAAAACATCCACCATCTGACACTTCTTTACGCCACCCTCTTCTTTCAAAGTGTCCTTGGGTTGCTCGCCCTCCTTTTTGTGCACCTTTCCCTTCATATCGTTTAATAGACTTACGTTGTTCTTCAATAGAACTCATCTCAAAAACAGGGCGATTAAGTTGTTCAAACGGCTGGACTACATCATTATCAAAGAATAATTTTTGCCATTTTTCTAGTTCTTTCGCCTCCATTCTTAAAGGATGCACCATCCCAATCCGTCCCTTTTTTAATTCTATTTCATCTGCTTTAATATCTAATAATGAAGCATCCTCACCCACATAAAATAATTGTTGGATTTCATTTTTATCATTGAAGACGCCCCAGACCAAAGTCGAAGCATAGATAAACATCACAGGGTTCATCAAATAGAATTTGCGCCAATTCGCTTCTTCCCACCTTCGCTCCAAAACCATGTATTGCTCTAGACGTTCTTTCTGTGCTTTATTAACTTCTCTTATCTCCTTTTGGATTATTTTTAGTTCTGCTTTGGTTTCTTTACTGACAGCTTTTGGTGGTGATTTTCTTACTTTATTATCTTCTGTGATGTACTGTAATTTAAAATCATTTGCCACAAATACCCGAATCTCCTCATCTCCTGCTTCAATCGTTTTATACAAACCATCAAATCCAAAATCTGGAATGATTTGATCGGATAATTCATACATATCCATTCCTAGCTCTTCAGCAGCGTTTTCTAACGCCTCTATAGCGGCCGCTTCTAAAGAAGCTTTTCTTTTGTACTTTCTAGAAATATATTCAACATGTCTTAAGGCTTTATTAGTTCCTATCATTGCTATTGTAGAAATAACATACTGAGCCATTTTTAAGCGTTTATCATCATGTAATTTTACAAAAAGCTTTTTCAAATAATCCAATAAGGCCTCATCTCCCAAAATACCCGCTAAGCACATGATATACTTTTGTTTGGCAACAGCCCCATTAGCTAGAAACTGTTCGAGTATTGCTTTTGCAAACGCATTAGATTTTGATTTATCAAGGTGATTTATTAGCAATTTTGCTTCTGGATCCGATACCATAGTTTTGATCTGAGCCATCCTATATATTAAGAATAACACTTCCGTATCGGTTACCTTTTTTCCATCTTGATAAAACAAATCTGGCAAGCTATTCCAATCTAAAACTTTGTCATCTAGCCCTTTTACAAAGGCATCTCTTTCGACTGCTGATTGTATTATTTCTGCTACTTCCTTACGGGAAAAATCTCTGTTGTAATACTTTCTAGTCACTATAGGTAAAAGAAAATCTCTCACTTTTTCATCTTTCTCTAAATGAAAATCCTTCCACAATTCTTTACTTGCAAAGTCTGAGTCAATCTTAGCTAGTGTTAACAAAATCAATTGACGTTCTCCTTTTTTCTTGGATGTACAACCTTCCAAATACGGACGCACTATTTTTGGCTGTTCTGCCAGCATTTTGGCTGCATAGACCTGCATCCTAGCCTCTTTAATACTTACACTAAATTTCCACAATTTATCGACCTCATCTCCCCATTCTAGTCCTTCTAGGGCTTCCATTAATGCAGGATAATACTTATGTTCCTCATCAATATTTTTAATAGTAAGAATAGGGATCAGTAAGGACAATCTTTTAGCACCTTTAAACTCTTCTTTCACTATCTTTAGTACTTCTACTGGCATAAAACAAGTATTCGTACAAAAGTCTTTTATTCTAGTTTCGAATTCACTAACTGAAATTTCTTTCAAAGAATAAAACAGAAACTTCAAGATGGATTCTTTATCTCCCCAATAATTTCCAACCAAAGAAACACTTGGTACAGCCCAGCGATCAAGTGGCTCTTCTTTCATCGCGCGTTGTTTGTTTTCTAATCCCGAATTACCATAAGGGTATAGTTTGACAACGGTAAAATTATCTATAAACCTATGCATAAATTTTAAGAACAAATCTTTATACTTTTTCGGCTCATTTGCATATAATCTTCTTAACAGTAAGTACTCCCCTCCTGCAGCATGAAAATCAAAAGTTAAAAACTTCAAATATGGAAACAATACAGGTTCATATATTTTAGCATCTATATCTAACATTCTTCGAATCGTCCAAGAACGTAAGTTCCCATCGCTATATCGTTTGGCTTTATTAAACTTGACTATTCTTACAAAATTAGCTTTTTGGGACAATAAATTTGGAAAGAAAGTATGGAAATAAGGCAGGTTTCGATAGAGTCTAGACCTAAAATCATTTTCATTAGCATCTATAATCATCGCATCTAATAAAACTTGTGCCTCTTCTTCTCCTAATTCGAGCATATATTTTCCGAAAGGTGACAATTTCTCTTCTGGTACAATAATAAGTTTATCTCGGTCATCTTTCTCCAAACTTTGTTTGTCTAGTAGTAAGTACTGGGCATCCCACCCATGTCCTATCCAATTATGATAGAAAGAGGATGACGACTTACCCATCTCAACCCACCTTTTGTGCGCCTTAGGCATCAGTGAGTTTTCGTGATCTTTGAACAAAGCTTCTGCCAATACATCTATATCCTTAAAAAATACATCTATAATCTTATCAGTGTAGATATCCCCTACTTCTCTTGAAAACCATTTCAACACGACCTTACGACCTCTCCTGCCACTGATCTCTGGCATAGCTGCCTTCCCTTCTAAGTAATCAACGACTTCCTGAAAAATGGTACTGTCCGAATTGAAATATGCCTTTAGTTCTTTGACTATTGTATCTAGACTTTTATGTTCTTTCATTGCTTTCATGTTATAAATAAATTTTACATAAAGATGAGCAAAAATGCTGCAAATACACCATTCTAATTTATATGTGCAGGTGTTTATTTGTCCTTTGTGGGTTTAAAACACGACCCGATAGGAACCTGGCGAGCACTTCAACACGAAGGAGCAAAAAATCGGACCGCAGGAAGCATAACACGGCACTTTAAAAATTTATCTGTTCCTTTCAAGTAAAAGGCACATAACGGAGCACCTTTGAAGCCATTTTAGCAAGGCGTACTACTTGACACGAATACCCATGCTCATTATCGTACCACGCATAAAGCGTTAGACTTTTCCCATCTTTTGAGACTATGGTAGAAGGCGCATCAATAGAGCAAGCAGTTGTTGAGCCAATCAAACTAGACGAAACAAATTCTGTATCCTCCGAAAAATGTATTTGGTCAACGAGGTTGCCTTTTAGGGCTGCTTTCTTTAAAGCGTCATTTACACTTTCTACCGTTACTTTCGTCTTCATCGTTAAATTCAAAATAGCAATCGAACCATCTGGGACGGGTACTCGAACTGCATTTCCCGTCAACTTATCCTTCAACTCTGGTAAAGCCTTGGATACCGCTTTGGCTGCTCCAGTGGAAGTCAATACCATATTAATGGGAGCCGCTCTTCCTCTACGTGGCTTTTTATGAAAATTATCTAAGAGGTTTTGGTCATTTGTATAAGCGTGGATGGTTTCAATATGCCCTTTTTCTATTCCAAACAATTCATCCAAAACTTTTAAGGAAGGTGCTATCGCATTGGTCGTACAAGAGGCTGCGCTAAATATTTTATCGTCCTTTAATTTCAATGTCTGATGGTTCACTCCATAAACAATATTCGGGATATCTTTGGCTGGTGCTGTCAATAATACTTGACTAACGCCCGGCCGAAGATGACCTGATAATGCCTGCTTATCTCTCCAAACTCCTGTATTATCAATTACAATAGCATTTTCAATACCATATTCTGTATAATCAATATCTGCAGGTGCTTTCGCAAAAATGAACCGAACCCGGTTTCCATTAATGATCAACTCACTATTCTTTGCATCCACAACCACTACACCTCTAAATTTTCCATGAATAGAATCATATCGCAAGAGCGCTGCACGCTTTTCTAATTCCGCTGCTTGTGAATCCATTTTCGGTCGAACAACTACTGCTTTTAGTCGCAACTGACGACCCTGACCGGTCTGCCCAATAAGCAATCTTGCAACCAATCTTCCTATCCTTCCAAAGCCATACAAAATGACATCTTTGGGTTCATTTTTTCGAGCAGATACTAATGCTTCTTTATCAAAAAAGTCTTGACAAAAGGCAAGGACATTGCTAAATTTTGATTTTTGATTTTCCCATTCTAATACTAGATTTCCAATATCTATTTTCGAAGCAGGGATATAGTCAAGCTTTAGTATGGCTTGCGCAAATTCTAAAGAAGTAGGCAACGGAATAATGCGCTCAGCATATTTCAATGAAACCCTATGCATACTAACGACTTCGCTCGGGCGAGTATCATAAATAGGATGTCGGAAGAAAACCAATTCAATAGCCCGATCAAACCGTAATGATCCCACTACTTTTAATAATTTTAAAGCTATTTTTTCTTGCTCCCTCCATTCCGAAAGAGCGGCATCTGTTCTTTTTATTTGGTTTTCTTTTTCCTTCATTATTAAATATTTAGGGTAAAAAATTTTGTTTTTTTAGGTAATACATCCACCTTTTAATGTACGACTATCAATCGATAAAGTTATCTACTGTCTTTGCTCCTACTAAGTCACTCCATACATTGATAGAAGTAATCGGATAATCCCAAAACCGATCCACCATCACATATAAACCCAAGTAGTATTCTGCATTGGGAATGCCCAATAAATTAATCACCATGGTCATCATGACAATACCTCCAGAAGGAATACCTGCTGTACCCGCAGAAGACAAAGCAATAAAAATAAAGAGTAATATTTGTTGGGAAAACGAAATATCAATACCCGATAAGGATACAAATAACATCGCCAATAAAGCCTGATATAAGGCAGAACCATCCATATTCAAGGTTGCTCCAATGGGTAATACAAAGCGGCTCACTTTCTTTGAAACCCCTGCATCTTCTACGACTTTCGTCGAAACGGGCAGGGTTGCCGAACTAGAAGCTGTCGCAAAAGAAATAATAATAGCTTGCTTTACTTTCCAAAAGTAGTCTAATGGATTAAACTTACCTAGTAGTTTTCCAATCAACGGTAAAGAAATAAAAGAGTGGACAAAAGCAGCAATAGCTGTTGCCATAAAAAAGGATTTCAAACTACTAAAAGTACTGCTGTCAAATTTGGCAATGGTTGCCCAAACTAAACTCAAAATACCCAAAGGAGCTAATTTCAAAACCCAAGAAATCAATTTCATTATCACTTCATAAAATGTATCAAAAATATCTAAAACGGGCGCTTTCTTCTTTTCATCCAAGAAGATAAATGCCAAACTAAATAGAATCGTAAAAACAACAATATGCAATATTTCCCCTTCCGCCATGGACTTAAAAATATTTTCTGAAAAGATCCTATCTACAAAATTAATCCCGGACTTTGTATCCGTTTGGACGATAGACTCCGCAGTCCCTTGAAAGATAAAAATATTAGCCAAGACTAAACCCGTAGCCACGGCTACTGAAGTAGTCAAAAAATAATAACCAATCGTCTTTAACCCTATTTCTTTGAGGTTACTCAAAGAGGAGATTTTAGCAATCGCCAAAAACAAAGAAAGAATGATGACGGGCAAAATCAGCACTTTCAATAGTGCTAAGAAAATCTTACCCATAAACTCAAAGTAACCTGCAAATTGCGGGACTGTTATACCTAATACAATTCCGAGAATTATGGCAATCAAGCTTAATATTTCAAATTTATTTTTCATCCTGACAATTTATCTTTTACCTAAGAAATGCGCATCTGTTCACTCATGACTTCTCCCCTTTATATGTCCAGCCTCATAGTACTGCTGTAAGGTATCTTTTTCCGCAAGGACTGCTGTCACATCCAAATTATTTAAATCTGGTTTTCCGGCATCTACCCAAGCAGAATACCATGCACTCCCTACGCTATGAATGGCTTTTCGGAAACGATCTTCAACCATCCCGTTCATAGCCGTTTCGTATGTCTTCGCAAAATCGGCACATTGCGTTTTTACCATAGCGGTTTTGCGCTGTTCAAAACACATTTGTTCATCTGCTGGATAAGATTTACGCAAGTATTTTTCAATTAGCAAAACAGAATCTACATGACTATGACTAGCGAGTACATAATCCCAAATCCATGCTCTTTTGTCCTTAACATAATCTGCCTTACCCACAAAGTAATCATATTCATTGTCCGCAAAAAGTTCCGGAATTCGACTTTCCCAAAAACCATGAATCCCTACCTGTCCAGTCAATTGTCCATTATAATTTTCTGTCGTGTGGAGCGGTACATGCCCATCGCCTATGTAATGACCCAAGTCCGCACTCCTATGCAAGATACGAGAAACATCCCCTTCTTTATAGGCTTTAGTCAGACCTCCAATCAAAAATTCTGTATAATACGGATTGATACCATCTTCAAATAAATGGTTATTTACAATTAACGTTCCTTTCGGAAATTCAGCTCCTTTTCTCAGTTGATTTAAATCAGAAGCGACATAATCTGTTCGATTCAAGATCTTATGCTGGAAAAAATTTTTATAGAATTTGATGGGAATCATGTACCGCCACACACGGATTTTTGCAGCACCCCAATCTGCCTCACTCCCGATAATTAGCGGAATCGTATCTGTCTCGCCTTCCGGCAAAATATACATATCGGTATGGTGCATAGCATCCGTCAACCAATCCCGTGTCAAATCGGGAAAGGGGGCTTCTCCCCATCGATCTAAATCAATATAATGACGAGGAGCTTCCACCTTTAAAGCATATCGACGACGATCGGGATCGGGCGCATGCTCCGTTATCCATTCAATATTTTGCTTGTAAAACCCTATCATTTCGGGCGGCAAGGTAAAAACGGCCAGTCGATTAATGTGCCGGTGCCCAAAGAATCCCCACGACGGTTCAGATTGTGAATTAACACTTAGAAGCAAAAATAGGGTTACCAGCGAAAAGTGCTTTAATTTCATTGGGGTAAGATACGGAAGTTTTTAAACTCGTAAATATTTTTATGGATAGGATACTAATTTATGTGATACTGTATAAGAATTCTATACTAATGCAGAAAGCATCAGTCTATCAGACACTTAAAGGCGCACTGTTACATAACATTTGTAGAAAAAAAAATTTAAATAGTGCCCGAGGCGGGACTTGAACCCGCACGACCGTGAAGTCACAGGATTTTAAGTCCTGCGTGTCTACCAATTCCACCACTCGGGCCTATAAAAACAGTAGGAGAACCCTACATTTTAAGGCGTTGTGCCAAAAAAAAATCTTCTTTGGAGAAGATTTTGAGCGAATGACGAGACTCGAACCCGCGA
Source organism: Bacteroidota bacterium (assembly GCA_024280135.1). GTDB lineage: Bacteria > Bacteroidota > Bacteroidia > Chitinophagales > Saprospiraceae > HyVt-613. Next base: position 8,842 of record JAJRQS010000068.1, read on the forward strand.
CCCCGACCTTGGCAAGGTCGTGCTCTACCAACTGAGCTACATTCGCATAAACCATCAAAAAGTACTGTTACTTCCCATAATGGAGATGCAAAGGTAATGATTCTTTGCACTCCTATGCAAGTTTTAGTAACTATTTTTTCAACAAATTTTATTAAGCGCTGCCCTACTATTTTGTTACCCCTATTACTCGTTGAACTGTGTCCTTTTTTGACAGAGATAATCGAACAATACAATTTGTGATAGCATTCAGATCATGAGGGATATTAGGTCCCAATGCTACTATGTCGCCTTTACTCAAACGATGCACTTCCCCATTTACACCGAAATCCAATTCTCCGTCAAATAACTCAACAGAAATTGGGAAATTCGTTTTATGTTCTTTCATGGTCTGTCCGGCGGAAAAGACAATCCGTATTTCCTTTGAAAAATCACTTTCAAATAATACACTAATAGCTGGCTTTCCTTCTTTATAGACTAGATTGTCAAGTAATGATGATTTCTTCATGTTTTTGCTCAAAGATAATACATTCGACACTAATGAGAAGATGACTTTAGTCAAAAAAAATGCCCTACCGTTGTTAGGTAGGACATTATCATAATGAGATTATAATTGTCATCTATAGCTCCTGTTGTTAGTGGAGCTAAAAAACAATGGCAATAAGCCGATATCGGTAGTTAAAAACTCGGGGTTGGGAGGGATGTTTGGTTTTCTAGCCCAAAGGTAATCTCATGCCACGTAGACTGGCAAAAAATAAAACCCTTTATTTAGAAAAATACACCATTTTAGGTACGTGTTTGCAACGAGACCAAATGACAAAACGAATAGTAGGCGCTATGCAGGATCAATTTCTTCAAAAAATCCAGTTTTTCTGTTTTTCTTCACATTATCCCAAGTAAAGAAGCGTCCGTTCATAGCAACATAGACACCTGGCAGCAATATTTGTGCGAAAGCAACAGCCGCTCCAAGATTAAAGAAACCATCTGAGGATGACCCAAATGCATAAGGAATCATCGCGCCCATCAATACAATCGTCTTCCCTTCTATCTTTTTTTCCGCAAGGTATCTAGCCGTCTCCGCTATCGTATCCGTACCATGCGTAATGATAATGTCATCAAACTTAGCCCTTTTGCAATTATGCGCAATTATCTCGCGATCCTCTTCAGTCATTTCCAAGCTATCAATCATCATCAGCGTTTTCACATCTAAAGGCACACTGCAACGACCCACTTCCATCATTTCTTTGAGGTGTGAATCTTTAAAATATAGCTCTCCATTCAGATAATTATACTTTTTATCGAAAGTTCCACCCGTTACGAATATTTGAATCATACTGTTTTATTTTGACGCCAAAGTTAGGTGTTTAAAATAACTTTTTGTAGCTGAATTTTATCAGGGTAAACTGGAACACTTTTTAGATAAATATCGTAAACCAACCCATGGAAAATACAACTTTAGGTATCGGTTCAAGAGTCAATCATCCTGCTTTCGGTATGGGTGCTATTGTCAAACTACATCAAGCTGCTTATGAAGTATGTTTTATGCAGTATGGAATCAAAGAAGTGGGCAAAAACTATGTCGCTTGGGAAATTGTAGAGGCTCTTCCTGTTGATTCGGCGGTCTCTTTTTCCGCAATGGAAGACGCTTTAGCCAAGATTCTAAAAGCGTGGTCAGACATCACAGAAGTGGTTCAAATTGCTGACAAATGGGACGGTGGCCAGCTCATTATTCAATCGAAAGACGATAGCATCAGCTCTAAAGAAATTCCCATCGATACTTTTTTTCATAAAATAGTCATGGTCAGAGACCGGCTTCGGGTGATGGAACAACGCATCAATGCACACAAAGTACTTTCAGAAAGCGATAAAATTGATTTGCAGCAATACATCACCAGAATCTATGGGAGCTTAACTACCTTCAATGTGCTATTTAAATATAAAGACAATCATTTTGTCGGTGCCAAAAAATAAAGTATAACCCAGAGCCAATACATTCGGGGTCGTGTCTTAGGATGCGGCCCTTTTTTATTGAGTTATAAGAAATAATTTCCATATCAAGCTTTTTTGCTACTTTTAGGGCAAAATAAATCGAATATGAATATTTCCACTTTGGATTGGGCAATTATTGGTAGTTTCTTCTTCATTGTATTAGCCATCGGAATATGGGTTTCTAAAACTTCTGGAAAGAACACTTCAGAGTTTTTCCTGTCGGGAAAAAGTATGCCTTGGTGGCTACTTGGATTTAGTATGGTGGCGACTACTTTTGCTGCCGACACACCCCTATTGGTCACCGATATTGTGCGCTCCAATGGCGTTTCGGGTAACTGGGTTTGGTGGGCATTTCTTATCACAGGTATGCTGACTGTATTTGTATATGCAAAGCTTTGGCGAAGGTCTAATGTTAATACCGATATGGAATTTTATGAACTACGGTATGGAGGTAAACCTGCCCAGTTTTTGAGGGGATTTAGGTCCATCTATTTAGGATTAGTTTTTAATATTATCGTGATGTCTGTTGTTACTTTAGCCGCTATAAAGATCGGTGGCATTATGCTCGGTTTAACTCCAATGCAAGTGGTATTAAGCACTAGTATTGTGATAGTTATCTTTAGTTCTATAGGTGGATTTAAAGGAGTCGTTTATACCGATTTTATTTTATTCTCGATAGCCATGGTCGGAGCATTTGGTGCCGCCTATTATGCGGTGAACTTGCCCGAAGTCGGAGGCTTGCGCAAATTAATGAGCAATGATTTAGTGCTTTCAAAAACACCCATGCTTCCAGATTTCAATAATATGAATACTTTAATTCCACTATTGATCATCCCATTGGCGGTACAATGGTGGAGTGCTTGGTACCCAGGAGCTGAACCTGGTGGCGGGGGGTATATCGCGCAGCGTATGTTGGCAGCGAAAGATGAAAACCACGCCATCGGAGCGACTTTCTTTTTTAATATTATGCACTATGCCATTCGGCCCTGGCCTTGGATCTTAGTGGCATTAGCATCATTAGTAGTCTTTCCTGATATTCAAAGTTTAGCGGAAGCTTTTCCCAATATACCTGTCGATAAATTGGGGCATGATATGGCTTATCCTGCCATGCTCAATTACTTGCCACATGGCTTATTGGGTTTGGTTCTTGCCTCTTTGATGGCCGCTTATATGAGTACAATTTCGACCCATTTGAACTGGGGAGCCTCTTATGTGGTCAATGATTTTTATGGCCGTTTTTTAAAGAAAAATGCAAGTGAAAAAGAGTTGGTTACAGTCGGTCGATTGACGACTATTATCATGATGTTTTTGAGTGCTTGGCTTGCGCTAAATTTGCAGAATGTCTTGGAGATTTTTAATTTTGTTATTTTGTTTGGAGCAGGCACAGGATTACTATTTATTTTGCGTTGGTTTTGGTGGAGAATCAATGCTTGGAGTGAGATTACAGCCATGTTTGTTTCAGGGATTGTATCTGTCTTTTTTAATCGATCTGCCTTAGGACATAGTTGGTTTGGCTACACCGATCCGATGGGTATTGTACATGTAGGTAGTATGGAGGCTTGGATGAAATTTCCTTTAGTCGTTTTGGTTACCACTATTGCTTGGCTCTTGGTGACCTTCCTTACTCAACCAGAAGACCAAACCGTTTTAGCCAACTTTTATCGCAAGATACAACCAGCACCCACTGGCTGGAAAAAAGTCATTGCTAAAGCAAATCTTACTGACCACAAATTACCTATGAATAAATCCAATTTGCCGCAAGGTATTTTTGCTACCCTACTAGGGACTTTTTTAGTTTACGCTATTCTATTTGCCATTGGAAATTTCCTTTATGGTAATTACGGAACAGCCGTGATGCTCAGTATTGCAGCAGCCATATTAGGGTATGGATTGATTGTGGTGTGGAGGGAGATTCGGAAAGATGTCCTGTAAAGAACGTGGGGATCGATAAAACGACAATTGCTTATAGCACAAAAACCAAACAGTCATGGGCATTACAAAAAAGAATTTAGACTTAACTTACCATGATGATAGCTGGATTAAAAACGGCTACACGCTCCGAAGAATTATTGGCGTATTGGGTATGTCTTTGCCAGTGCTGCTATATCTATTTCTCTGGTTATTTTCAGGTCATACAAAGGTTTTACCCTCCATTAGCCATTATTACTTTACTCGAGTAGATGGTATTGTCATAATCGGGGTGGGTGTCATGGCAATGTTTTTAATCATTTATAAAGGTAAAGCTCCGATTGATTTTTGGATTTCTCTGGTCGCCGGTGTTTCTGCTATTCTGCTTTTAATATTTCCTACTAGTTCTCTGATTTCTTCCTATCCAGATGCAAACATCCCTTTCTCTAATACTGTATTAGCAGCCAATTCCTTACGGGAAAAATTTCATTTTATATGTGCAGGGATTTTCTTAGTAAGTTTGGCTTACATGTCCTTATTCATTTTTACCAAAACAAACAAACCCAAAGGACAACTTGGAAGGATGAAAAATCTTCGGAACAAAATTTATACGACTTGCGGTCTTTTGATGATCC
>JAJRQS010000069.1 GCA_024280135.1 Bacteroidota bacterium
AGTGGTAGATAGGATTGTGGACATGATTTCGTTTATGCTGGTCTTTGGGTTGGCTATGATTTTTGAATCTGACACCCTATTAAAGTACCTACGAGAAAAGGCAAACCTCCCTGGTGAAAAAATCATTTCAAGTCCTGTTTTTTGGGGTGTTTTAGTGGTGTTGCTTGGCGGAGTTGTTTGGGGGTATTTAAACCGTCAAAAGTTCAGCAACAACCTTGTTTATAAGAAGGTGAGCAACATCGTGAAAGGTTTAATGGAAGGAGTGAAAACCATCTTGCAATTAGATAATGTCGCAGGGTTTTTGATGCATTCTTTAGTGATTTGGGTGATGTATTACTTGATGACTTACCTTTGTTTTAATGCCTTTTTTCCAACGGCACATTTGGGTCCTCAAGCAGGCTTGTTAGTGTTTGTTTTTGCAAGTTTGGGGATGATTATTCCTTCTCCTGGCGGAATGGGTACGTACCACGCCATGGTTATTGCCGGACTTACCCTTTATGGTATTAGTGCCGGTGACGGCTTCTCTTTTGCAAATATTATTTTCTTTACCATCCAAATTTTTGGAATTGCCATCTTGGGACTGTTGTCGTTTATTTTGATGCCTATTGTGAATCGTGGGTATTCTGGTTATAAGCAGTCTGAGGACGTATAGGTGTCCCGGATTCCTCCTATCGGGCTTAAATGATGGATATCTTTTTTTATTCTAAAGCTAGGCGGGTTGAACCATGCAATTGTCGTTCTTTTCTAAAAACAAAACCCAAATAAACACGTTTTGTATACTATGCTGAAAGACATTGCTAATCATAAAATATTAACTTGGGATGCGCTTTCCGAAAGGAGAAATAAATGGCGTGAGGAAGGAAAGAAAGTCGTTTTTACGAATGGTTGTTTTGACATTCTGCATTATGGACATTTACATTATTTAGCGGAAGCAAAAGACCTTGGAGATATCTTGATTGTAGCGGCTAATTCACAAGATTCAATCACTAAATTAAAGGGGCTTAATCGTCCTATACAAGATGAATTGACTAGATATCATATGCTTGCGGCATTGATGTTTGTGGACGTAGTGACGGTTTTTTCGGAAGATACACCGTATGCATTAATCAAAACCATTGTGCCAGATGTTTTAGTTAAAGGAGGAGATTGGACGCCCGCACAGATTATTGGGTCTGATGTTGTTTTGGCAGCAGGAGGAGAGGTGAAGAGTTTACCTTTTGTGGAGGGGTTTTCGACCACTTCCATTGAGCAGAAGATCCTTGCGGGAAAAAAGAAATAACCATGAAAATTAGAGAAATTACGCAGTACTTGGAAGCGGTAGCCCCGAAACACCTGCAAGAGTCTTATGACAATGCAGGGTTGATAGTGGGTGATGAGCAAGTGGAGTGCACAGGTTGCCTGATAAGTTTGGATGTAACTGAAGCTGTTATCGAAGAGGCTTGCGCAAATGGTTGCAATCTAATAGTGGCACATCATCCTATTATTTTTGGTGGATTGAAACAACTGATAGGCGCAACTTATGTGGAGCGTACGGTCATAAAAGCCATTACAAATGGGATTGCCATCTATGCGATTCATACGAATTTGGATAATGTCTTGCACGGTGTCAACGCGATGATTGCCGATAGATTGAAGGTTGAAAATTTAAGCATTCTGCGACCTAAATCTGACGATGCGCTCAACATAGGTGCTGGCGTAGTGGGTACACTAGATAAGCCCATTGAAGAATTGAATTTTTTGGCCTTTTTAAAGATTAAAATGCAAACGGGTTGTATTCGGCATACTCGGTTGTTGGGAAGACCTATTAAAAAGGTGGCACTTTGTGGGGGGGCAGGCAGTTTTTTGCTCAAAGACGCGATTGCTGCTGGAGCAGATGTATTTATTACGGGCGATTTCAAGTATCACGAGTTTTTTGATGCTGAGGACAAGATCTTGATAGCGGATATTGGACATTACGAAAGTGAGCAATTTACTATACCGCTATTATATGGGTATTTGTCGGAAAAATTTCCTAACTTTGCACTCCGTTTGACAAAAACGAATACAAATCCTGTAAAATACTTTACCTAATGGCAAAGAAAATAGACACTACCACCATAGAAGATAAGTTGAAAGCAATGTATAAGCTTCAATTGATCGATTCAGAATTGGATAAAATTAAAATTCTTCGAGGTGAATTACCCATGGAGGTGAAAGACTTGGAAGATGATATAGTAGGCATGCAGACACGTATTGCTCGTCTCGAAAGCGGTGTCAATGAGATCGACCAAAAAATATCGGGTCACAAGGGAGTCATGAAAGACGCTCAAGCGCTTATCAAGAAGTACAAGAAGCAGATGGACGAGGTGCGAAACGATAGAGAATTTAAAGCCTTGACGAAGGAGCTAGAAGATCAAGAACTTGACATTAAACTAGCAGAAAAAAGAATCGGAGATTCTGAAAGATTGAAAGAAAAGCGGACAGAAGTTGTGAAAGGGCTAAAAGAGGAACTGAAAGAAATGGAAGCGGCTCTGAAATTGAAGCAATCTGAACTCGATAAAATCGTCGAAAAAACCGAAAAAGAAGAAGAAAAACTAGGTAAATCTTCTGAAAGAGCAAAGAAGAAAATCAATGAACGATTGTTAAAGAGCTACATAAAAATTCGTAAGAATTACCGCAATGGCTTGGCAGTTGTCCCTGTGGAAAGAGATGCTTGTGGGGGTTGTTACAATAAAGTACCGGCCCAAATTCAACTAGAATTAGCTCTTTTTAAGAAAATTATTGCTTGTGAGCATTGCGGAAGAGTATTAGTAGATTCAGAAATTTTGGCAAGAAAGAAAAAGGAAGAAGCATAAAGCTTTTTAAAGATTTAGAAAAGCTATCCTATTAGGATAGCTTTTTTTGATCGGTAGGATGGATAATCGGTTTTGAGTTACAGTTTTTGGATTTTAAAACAGAAGAAACTACTGTGTGATCAATTGAATAAGAAAAGGCTTATTTTTGCGTTAGTTAATAGACCAATATATTACGGTGCAGCATATTTATACCATTTTCTGGGTGTTCCTTTTTTTGCAGCCTTTCCAAGCAACAGGGAAGTCGGCCTATTTTGAATATTCCGTTCGAGCCAAAGATGCCTACCAATTAGCCATTAATTTACGACTAGAGGAAGCGGAAGAAGCCATCAATTTGCTCAAAAAACATGAGCCCGAAAACCTCATTGTCTATCACATTGAAGATTATATAGACTTCTTTAAGATTTTTATCACAGAGGATAAATCATTATTCAAGAAACTCCAAAAAAATAAAACTAAACGCTTACGCAAAATAAGAGCTGGAGAGAAGAGTTCTCCTTACCATCTTTATGCGCAAGCAGAAATTAACCTGCATTGGGCATTGTTGCGGATTAAATTTGGAGAATACTTGTCCGCTTTTAACGAAGTCAGTGACGCGTATCAATTGCTCAAGAAGAATAAAAAGAAATTCCCGGATTTCATTGCAAATGATAAGAGTTTGGGGATTTTGCATTCTATAGTCGGGTCTGTACCGGATAAGTATCGTTGGGGTGTGAAGCTAATCGGTAAGATTGATGGTTCTATTCCGCAAGGACGAGAAGAGATAGAATCAGTATTGGCTTACGCCGAAAAGAATGATTTCATCTTTAGGGCAGAAACAGAAATAATGTATGCTTTTTTGCTGTTGCATCTGACCAATCAGGGAGACAAAGCCTGGGAGGTGATATCAAAAAGTAAATTGAATCCAAGAACAAATCCACTCGGTTGTTTTGTTCGGGCTAATATAGCTTTGCATGCAGGAAAGGCGGATAAGGCTGAATTGTTATTGAGGCATCGTCCAGAAGGGGCGGCGTTTTTTGATTTGCCCTATTTGCATTATATGGCAGGGTTGACCAAGTTGTATCGGCTGGATAAGGCTTGCGTCAAGGATTTCGAATTGTTTCTTAGGCAACAAAAAGGACAATCTTACATCAAAGAGGCCTATCAAAAACTTGCTTGGAATGCCTTAATTCAAGGCCAGAAATCCCAATACAATCATTATATGTCTTTGTGTAAAACAGAAGGCAATAAACAACAGGAAGGGGATGAAGCGGCTTATCAGGATGCCCTTTCGGGAAAAATCCCCGATGTAAGATTACTAAAAGCTAGGATGTTGTTTGATGGAGGTTACTATGAGCAAGCACACAAGTTGTTGAAAAAATATCATTCAAATGATTTTGGAGGGAAGGAATTGCAATTGGAATTTTTATATCGGTCTGCCAGGGTAAGTCAAAAACTCGGTTGGTCCACGGAAGCGATTATTCGGTATTTAGATGTCATTGCTGAAAAAGATAACACCACTTCGTATTATCCGTGTAATGCCGCCCTGCAAGTTGGATTGATATATGAAAAATTGGGCGATGTAAAAAAAGCCCGCCAGTTCTTTAATCAAGTATTAAAAATAAAACCGAACAAATACAAGACTGCGCTTCATGGAAAGGCTAAGGCAGGATTGAATCGGACTCGGTAAGTTTTTAAAAGGATGTAGCTCAATATTCAATTGAATAAATCATCCATTGTGATGATATTTTGAATTAAAGAAGAGCTGTACATATTTTTTTTGAGTCCAAATGTAGTAATCATTGTGAGGAAAATCGTTTTCCTTGTTTTCGTTTCTTCTTTAAAGCTACTGACTTTATTTCTTAAATTATCTGCATAAGCTTTTGTAATGGTGTATGACGAAATGGAAAACTTAACTTCCACTAGATTGACAATTTGGTCGCGCCTATCTATGACAATATCAATTTGACTACCTTTTTTTGACTGTGTACTTTTCCAAGATGAAGCGCTACTTAAGATGCCATTGATGCCTAAAGCTCTTTTTATTTGTTTGATATGTGATAAACAGATTTGTTCAAAAACATAGCCAGACCAAGCCCTTTGGGCTGGGTTGTCAATATTATTTGTCCAATTACCTTCATCATATTTTTTATTCTGGATAAAGCGGATATAAAAATTGCTATAAAAATCTGAAAGTCTAAAGAGCATATCTTTTTTCTTTTTATTAAAGGGTTTAACTTTAGATATGAATCCACTTTCCTCTAATTCTAATAGAATTTTTGTTGTGCTCCCCCCCGATGGAATTTTTGCTGCTTTAATAATTTCATTTCGTGTTAAGCCATTAGTTTTAGCAGATAGTGCATAAACCACAGCTTCATGCTTTTCACTATTTCGAAAAAGAGAAGGAAATAAATTATCAAATTCTGTTGCTAATAAAGCACCTTTCTTGAAACATAGCTCATCTATATTTTGCGCTGCACTTTTTTCTGGTGATAATGCTTCGAGATAGTAGGGGATACCACCCATCACCATGTATATTTGGAGTATTTGATACCTATCCAATACGTGATGTCTATCTTGGAGCATGAGCTCCGTTTCGCTCAATGTAAAGGGCTCTAAGCGAATTCTTGCGGTCACTCGATTATGTAAGCCTCCACGATTATTAATAAGCATATTTATCATCCATGATGCCGCCGATCCACAAGTAACCAGTACAATATCTTTTCTATTCGTGGCCCAACTGTTCCAAAAATGCTCAAGAGCCATGACAAAATCTGATTTTGGCGTATCCAACCAAGGGAGCTCATCGATAAAAATAATTTTCTTTCGTTTTTCCTTAATGGTCGTTATGTAGTCTATTAAAAGCTGGAAAGCCTCAATCCAATTACTTGGTTTTTCTATTGATACGTTTTTTCGTCTTAGTACTATGTAGAAATTATTTAATTGTTGCTTAGTCGTGGCATTTGCTAATCCTGTTAATTGAAAGTCAAAAGTATATTTAAAAAATTCACGTATAAGAAAGGTCTTGCCCACTCGACGTCGCCCATAAATAGCTACAAATTCAGACTTGGAACTACCTATTACTTTTTGGAGGCGTTTTTGTTCATGTTTTCTTCCTATAATATTGCTCATCCTTTCCCTTTTGATACAAAGATACGAGTATACTCAGCCAAATGTGCAAATATTTCATAGATTTGGCTAAGTATCGGCTATTATTAGCCAAATCTATACAAAAAGACATGGATTTGGCTAGGTATGGACCATTTTGGCATTTTTAGTGTTAACCAATGCAAGTCATTTCAAGTGCACCGTTAACCTATGTAACGAGGATGGCACCGGGCTCTGCCGATTCAGGCAGGCACAGATGACGCAGATTAGCGGATACCTTTACAGTCTTTTTTTCAACACCAACAATTCATCTCGATATTGAGCAGCTGTAATGAAGTCCAATTCCTTAGCCGCTTTTTTCATTTTGTATTCTGTTGCCTTGATACTTTGTTCGAGTTGTTCTTTGGACATATAGGATAGGATAGGATCCGCAGCGATGTCGGGCATTTCGGGCTCGACATAGGCTTTGAATTCAGGTCTAATATCGAGAATTGATTTTTTGGCTAATATCTCCTCTCGTGTTTTACGCATGGAAGTCGGTGTGATATTATGTTTGTCATTGTAAGCCATTTGGATGGCACGGCGACGGTTGGTTTCGTCTATGGTTGCTTGCATGGCATTAGAGATGCGGTCTGCATAAAAGATGACAATGCTATTCGGATTTCGAGCCGCACGCCCCGCTGTTTGCGTAAGCGAACGTTCATTGCGCAAAAAACCTTCTTTGTCCGCATCCAAAATAGCAACCAAAGAAACTTCAGGCAAATCCAACCCTTCTCTCAAGAGATTCACACCGACCAATACATCAAATTCGCCCAAACGTAAATCCCGTAAAATTTCCACTCGTTCCATCGTATCTACTTCGGAGTGGATGTATCTTGTTTTGACGTCAAGGTTTATAAAATACTTAGCGAGTTCTTCCGCCATTTTTTTGGTCAAAGTAGTGACGAGTATGCGCTCATCTTTTTGAATGCGTTGTTTGATTTCATCTAATAAGTCATCGACTTGATTGATACTGGCTCTAACTTCAATAGGGGGGTCCAGTAGGCCTGTAGGTCGGATGATCTGTTCTACGATGACACCGCCTGTTTGCTCAAATTCATAATCACTAGGAGTGGCACTGACATAAATGATTTGGTTGGTTACTCGATTAAATTCATCAAAACTCAATGGACGATTATCTAAAGCAGAAGGCAGTCTAAACCCAAAATTTACCAAAGATTGTTTTCGAGCACGATCACCTCCCCACATGGCCTTTAGCTGTGGGATGGTTACATGACTTTCGTCCAAAAAAGTCACATAATCACTCGGAAAATAATCCAATAAGCAGAAAGGTCGAGTTCCGGGCTTACGTCCATCAAAAAAACGAGAATAATTTTCAATACCCGAGCAATATCCCAATTCTCGAATCATCTCTAAATCAAAACTGACTCTTTCAGAGATTCGTTTGGCTTCGAGAATACGCCCTTCCGATTCAAAGTATTTTTTTTGTTCAAATAGTTCGTTTTCAATTTCTTTGATTACTTGTCCCATGCGATCCTTTGGGGCAATGTATAAGTTGGCTGGGTAGATAACCGCATTGCCTAATTTTTCACCCCTCCGCCCAGTATCAGGGTTCATGATTTCGATAGTTTCTATTTCGTTGCCGAAAAAAGTAATGCGATATCCATAATCCACATAAGGGAGGTTGATGTCCACGGTGTCGCCTTTTACTCGAAAAGAACCCCGCTCCAATTCTGCATCATTTCGATTGTAAAGTGCATCTGATAAATCATACAAAAAACGATTGCGAGAGATGGTTTGCCCTTCTTCTACGGAGATGATTCCCTTTTTGAATTCTTCGGGATTACCCATGCCATAAATACAGGAAACGGAAGCGACAATGATGACATCTCTTCGTCCAGAGAGTAGGGCAGAGGAGGC
>JAJRQS010000070.1 GCA_024280135.1 Bacteroidota bacterium
CGTTTATTTGCTTCCTTCGGTCGCGTTTATTTGCTCCCTTTGGTCGCGTTTATTTGCTTCCTTTGGTCGCGTTTATTTGCTTCCTTCGGTCGCGTTTATTTGCTCCCTTTGGTCGCGTTTATTTGCTCCCTTTGGTCGCGTTTATTTGCTTCCTTTGGTCGCGTTTATTTGCTTCCTTTGGTCGCGTTTATTTGCTCCTCTGGTCGCGTTTATTTGCTTCCTTCGGTCGCGTTTATTTGCTCCTTTGGTCGCGTTTATTTGCTCCCTTTGGTCGCGTTTATGTGCTTCCTAAAATCTCCAAGTCCTAATTCGTGCATTTGTGGTAACCCAAGTCCTTTAATTTTTCAAAAAACGAATGTTTTGTATTGCGCCAGGGCCAAAGGAAATACGGGCGATGTATTGACCTTTTGGAAAAATGGTAGCATCAATTTCTACTGCGGTCGTTTCCGGTGCGATTTTAGTTTCTGATACCATTTGTCCTGAGAAATTATAAATTGAGATTTTGCCTTCTGCCCAGCTAGGTTCAAAATTTACGACCATCATATCTCTTACAAGAGTAGGACTAATGGATGACTGTCCAACTACTACATCTAAAGCGATGACTTCAAAAGTAACGGTATGACCTTCCAAGTCTGTTTGAGATAAGCGATAATAGTTTCTCCCACGTTTTGGGTTTTTATCTATGAAACTATACTGTTGAGCATCGGCGCTAGTTCCAGCACCCGATACATACCCAATTTGGGCAAATAACCTTCCATCTTTAGAACGCTCTACTGTGAAAAAATCATTGTTTGTTTCGGAAGAAGTTTCCCATTTTAGCGCTACATTTCTTCTTTCTTGACTTGCACTAAAAGAAATTAGGTTTTCAGTGATAAAGTCTTGAATAGATGATTGCGCTGAGAGTGTAATGGAAAAAGAAAGGAGCATAAGCCCTAATAGTGAAAATTTCTTCATTTCGAATGTTTGTTTGTTAAATGAGAAACTTGGTTGGCTTACGAATACAAAGTAGCAGGCTTTTAATAAATATAACGTACTGCTAATGGGGTGTTTTTAAGATGACTGATAAGGATTATGTATTTCTTTATGAGATCTAGGGAAAAGAATATAGTAGAAAGGAATAATAAGATACAATTTAGAACTAAGACTTCAAAAAAGCCCTAGGAAAAAAGCATCTTTAAAATGTTTTAGGTGGAAGTTGCCTTCGTCTTTGTATATCACAGACACATAATCAAAACGTATCTCCCAGTCATGACCAATTTCCTCCATGTACGCAGAGGCAGCATCCGAAAGTAGGCGTTTTTTCTTATCCGTGATGAAAGCTTCTGGTTCACCAAAATAATCAGTAGATCGTGTTTTTACTTCAATAAAGACCAATATTTTACCCTCTTTAGCGATGATGTCCACTTCTGCTCGTTTGTAACGCCAATTCGTTTCTAGGATTTCATAGCCTTTTTCCGAAAGGAAACTAACGGCAATTGCTTCGCCTTGCTGACCGGTATAGATGTGATCGACCATTTACGTAAGTTTATAATCAATATGCATTTCTCGTAAAGCATGAGTTAAGTCGTTATCAATTTTGACTTTGGTTTTTTCCGAAAGGAAGTGGACTACTTGTCTGTTTTTAGGATCGATTATTTTGAAGCGCAAGGTTTTGCTTCCGGTATTTTCTTTGAAGAGGTTTTCCAGTTTGTCCATCAACTTGGGTTCTATTTGCGCAAGCGGAAGATGGATTTCTATGGTTGAAGTTTTATTTAATAATAGGGTAGATAGTAAGGTGACATTGCTTACTTTTAGGACCCAATCATTGCGATACTTGTCATGTCGAATAGTGCCTTCAACAAGCACACAGGATCCAGGTTTTAATATATTTGCATATTGTAAGTAGTCATCGCGAAAAAGCGCAATCTCTGTGCTACTCGCATAGTCTTCTAGTGTGAAGAACCCAAATCCATCACCTCGTTTTGAGGTGCGGTGGTTTTCTCCCGCCACAAATACGGCCATCTTGACTTTGGAATTCTTGAAACTGTCCATTCTGTCAATAGGGCAATTAGCAAAATGCTTAACTTCATCTTTAAAGTCATCTAACGGGTGTCCGCTAATATAAATCCCAGCGACCTCTTTCTCATAACTTAGCTTTTGCATCAAGTTCCAAGGGGGACAGTCGGGTGGGTTAGGCTGCTGTACCATCGCATCTTCAGAAGCGCCAAAGAGCGTATTGGCAGCCGTAGATTTTTGATGTTGGTAGGCTTGTCCATATTTTAAAAGATGCGATAAGAAGGGGACTTTTTTGTCGCTTTCGCAAAAATATTGAGCCCTAGAAAGTTCTTCATAATAGTCAAACGCTCCACCATAGATTAAGCTTTCTAACACCCTCTTATTCATTGCTTTAGACGAAAGTCGTCGAACTAAATCAAAGGGGCTATTAAATCGGCCGTTCTTTTTTCTTTCTTGCAAAATTTCTTCAACGGGTCCCTCTCCGACACCCTTTAAAGCAGATAAACCAAAGCGAATTTTTCCTTCATTATTAACGGTAAAGTTTAAGTGACTTTCATTGATGTCCGGCCCTAATACATCCACGTCAATGTCCTTACATTCGCCTAAAAAGAATCTTAGTTTAGTGATATCGCTCTTAGAGTGCGTCATGACCGAAGCCATGAATTCGGCTGTATAGTTTGCTTTGAGATAACCTGTTTGGTAAGCCAAGATGGCATAACAAGCTGCATGCGAACGGTTAAATCCATAGGACGCAAAACGCTCCATTGTTTTGAAGACATCCCTTGCTTGGTCTTCAGGGACACCTTTTTCTGATGCACCTTTGACAAAGATGGCACTCTGCTTCTCCATTTCACTGAGCTTCTTCTTACCCATCGCACGACGTAATATGTCTGCTTGTCCGAGCGAATAGCCTCCCATTATTTGAGCAGCTTGCATGATTTGCTCTTGGTAAACCATGATCCCATAGGTAGGTTTTAGGATTTTCTCCAAGAGTGGATGGGGGTATTTGACCGCTTCTTTGCCATGTTTACGCGCGACATAGGTAGGGATATTATCCATTGGGCCTGGGCGATAAAGTGCCGCCATGGCTATTAAGTCTTCGATGTCTGTGGGTTTAAGACTACGTAGGTGCTTGCGCATGCCATCAGACTCAAATTGAAAGACGCCGACCGTGTCCCCATTTTGAAAGAGCTTGTATGTCGCTTCATCATCCATCGGGATTTCATCCAAATCAATCCGATGATCTTCCCCGTGGCTGATGACAATATTTTCAACAGCATCTTTTAAAATTGAGAGCGTTTTGAGCCCTAGAAAATCCATTTTTAAAAGACCCGCATCCTCGACATATTTACCATCATATTGCGTGACGAATAAATCAGATCCTTTCGGCTTACTGACCGGGATAAATTCTCGTATATCTTTTGGTGCTATAATGACTCCAGCCGCATGAATGCCCGTGTTTCTGACGGATCCTTCTAGTGAATGCGCCATTCGGAGTACTTCTCCATGGAGATTGTTTTGTTGGGAAATCTCCTGTAGCTCTTCGATGTTGACCATGTCTTCTGCAGGATAGTCTTTTGAAAGTTCTTTGATGGTTTTCACCAAAATGTTTTTCAACTTAGTGCCGGGCTTTAAAGGTACTAATTTGGCAAGTCGGTCTGCCTCGTTCAAGGGTAGTTCCATGACTCGTGCAGTATCCCTAATTGACGATTTGGCAGCCATCGTACCATACGTGATAATTTGGGCAACCTGATTTTGACCATATTTCTTTACGACATAGTCAATGACTTTTTGGCGACCTTCATCATCAAAATCAATGTCTATATCAGGCATAGAAATACGTTCTGGATTTAGAAAACGTTCAAAAAGTAAATTATAGCTAATAGGATCTACGTTGGTAATGCCCAAGGTATAGGCAATCGCGGAGCCAGCCGCGGATCCCCGCCCAGGCCCGACCCATACGCCTAGTTCTTTTGCCGCATTAATCAAATCTTGCGTGATTAAGAAGTAGCCTGGGAAGCCCATGTTATCAATGATGCCAAGTTCATGGTCTAAACGCTCTTGGATGGCTACGGATAATTCACCATATTTCTTTTTAGCACCTTCGTATGAGAGGTGTCTTAGGAAGTCCGTTTGATTTTTGAAGCCTTGCGGAATATCATAGCTAGGCATTAATATATCTCTAGTCAAGACAGGAGCTTCTATCTTGCCAAAAATATCCATCGTGTTTTCTATTGCCTCTGGGATGTCACTAAATAAATCCGACATCTGCTGGGTTGTCTTGAAGTAGTAATCATCACTAGAAAACTTAAAACGCTTTTCATCGGATAGGTAACTCCCTGTATTCACCGAAAGTAAAATGTCATGTGGTTTCGCATCTTTTTCTTCAAGGTAGTGGGAGTCATTCGTAGCGATTACTTTTAGGTTATATTTCTTAGCAAAATCTATTAGAATTTGATTAATGTCTTCCTGGCTAATTCCCTTATTATCAATGTCTTCTAGCCCTCTATGTCGCATGATTTCGATGTAATAATCCTCTCCAAATACATCTATCCACCATTGTAGTTCACGCTCTGCACCATCGATATCTCCATTCAAAATTATCTGGGGAATAGTTGCTGCTAGACAGCAGCTTGTTGCAATCACTCCTTTGCTGTGTTTTTCCAAAACCTCCTTGTCAATTCGTGGGAACGACCCATATAATCCTTCGGAGTAACCGATAGAAGAGAGCTTGGCTAAGTTGTGATAGCCTTCTTGGTTTTTGGCCAAAAGTAGTTGGTGTCTCCGATAATCTTTTTTTCCTTCTGATTTTTTAAAGCTATGTATATGTCGATTTTCGACTAGATAGAATTCACAGCCAACTATCGGTTTTATTCCTGCCTTATTCGCTTCCGCAACAAATTCAAAAGACCCAAACATATTGCCATGATCTGTGATGGCAACACCTTGCATGCCGTCTGCTACGGCCTTTTTCATGGTGCCAGAGATGGAAGAGGCTCCATCTAGCAGGGAATAGGTTGTGTGGGAATGGAGGTGGATGAATTTTGACATAGGAAAAAGGTAGTTTCCACAAAGGTAAGAAATATCAGCCTATTTAGCAGGATAGAACTTGGTTTGATTCCTATAATTCTATAATCTTTGTTAGAGGGTAATGACGATAAGACAAAAAAAAACCTTCGCATTGCTGCGAAGGTTTTTTAAAGGGTTCATTGAAATCTTACAAGTGTTCTAGTTTGCTTTAAAAAACTGTGCACTTTTATAGACTTTATTCCCACTTTCAACTAGAATGTAATAGGAAGCAGCTGTGAGATCTGATACATCAATTGATTCGGTATTCCACCCTTGGTTAGAGGCTATTTTTACATATTTCGCAATTCCTCCATAAATATCAAAAATGGTAATAGAGGCTATTTGTTGATTCGTGAAGTATCGTACGTTTATCATGCCTGATTGACTAACAGGATTAGGAAATACTTCTACATCTGCATTATTTTCCTCACAATCTGTCTGAGCAAAAACAACATTAGATTGCTCTGTCTTTCCGTCTAAATCAACCATGGTTAATCTGTAATAACTTGATCCTTCTAGTTGTTCATCAATAAAGCTATATGCTTGAGTATTTACACCCCCAACAGCAACAATAGAGGCAATTTTTGTAAATTGAATAGCGTCTGTACTTCTTTCAAGTAGAAAATGACTAAAAGATTTTTCAGATGCTGTTTCCCATTCAATAATACCATTACAGTTTTCAACTTTACTAGTAAAAGAAGTTAATTCTACGGGTAGAGTAGGGCTTGGCAATGGGCTAACTCTGTATGTGATACCTCCACCAGAAAAACTAGTGATACCCTCCATTTGGACGTAAGTAATCCCATCTTCTGTAGCTGGAGGTAAATTTGGAAATTCAACCACTGATCCACTGCTTAATGAGGTCGCAGTCAACAAAGCAGGAGTATAAGATACGCCAACTGTTTTGAAGGATATGGGTTGACTTATTTCTAATGTTGGCGATGTTGAATTTGCAAAATCACTAGCTTGTGACTGGGCTATCGCTAACTCAGCATCATTATAGTAAAACCTGACATTTACGGGTCCATTTAAAGAACCTGATGTAACAGCCACATTCCAATATCTGCCGATACTAAAGTTACCTTCTTTATTTACATTGTCAACCACTTTATAAATACCAGAAGCAGCGGTAGGGTTTTCATTTACGGTAAGGGTTACATTGGCGGTAAATGGATTTGTATTTCCACCTACTGGCGTATGTTCAATTGCAAAAAGAGCGTTGTTTGGATTGTCATTGTTGTAATAATAAGTCCAGCCATTTTTTACGCAAGTTTGGTCAGCAATAACGGTACCATTTTCAGGAGCTAAAGCAACAATAGTACAAGGAACAGGAGAACTCAAGAAATAATTTCCAGAAAAGCCATTGATAAGTGACTCAACAAAAAAGATAGTTGACCCAACTTCTGAAGCCATACCCACACTTAATATTTGTTGTGAAGTACCTGTAGTGGCAGTAGGTGAACTACCAGCAGGATATTTATTTAGACTTAGAAGATTTAAAAAGTCCATGTCGCTAACTGTAATATTTGCAGCCGTTTTTAAAGATTGTAGTTCTCCTTCCGTAAAAAAGAATTTAACTTTCGCGTCAGTGTCTGCACCTGTATTGGAGAATGTCCAGTGCCTTTTTAGATTGAGACCATCATTGCTTGCGAGTTCTGTAGCGTCAATAGATGTATTTACAGTAACGAGCTTCAAGCTATCTGAATCACCAGTCGCTGAAAAATCATTAATAGCAACTTGTGTTTTCCTGGTGTTATAAGAAGCGAGGTTACTACGGTCAGCACCATCCATAATATACACGTAACTGTTTAGATTTTTTAATAAATAATCTTCACTAGCGCCATCAATTGCGATTCCTGTACTGACAGGTGGCATTTTAATTAAACTAACTGCATCACCAATTGTGCCAGGCAAAAATGTACCTGGGCAATCGTAATATTTAAAGTCTGTAATCGTAATAGAAGCCGAATTTGTAATACCTATTTGTATGTCTCCGTTTGTCGTTGGATTGCCAGACGAAAGAATTTGACTATTTACAGTATTGTTATTTTCGTCTAAATAGGTTAATTTAAATGGCCCAGTATCATTATTTGATATTATGTAATTGACGCTTATACTATCGCCCAAGTTCGCATGAATATCTAATAAATCAATCATGGCTATTTCCGCAGAAGATGAATTAGAATTAAAATTCCAACTACTTCCTGTTGGGGGATTGGCGGAAGACCCAGCGGCGCCATTGTAAGTACTAACATCATTTGTTTTGAAAGGTACACCTATTGCTTTTATATCTAAAACTGAAATATTACAAACATAGACATTTCCGCCATTTGCTTTAGTAAAGTAATGAAGATTACCAGTAGCGCTAGAGATTAGGTTTAAAAATTGATTGAGGTCACCATTTTTTTGCAGATTTCCATCTGCTAAGAAATAGGTTGTATCACCAGCTGGGAATACATTATTCTTATTAGTCGTTAAATCTAAAACTTTGGTCGTAAAGCTATGTTCAAAAATAGAAGCTCCGGATATGAAAAGTCCTTCTGTAAAGGTATTTGTACCTGACACATGGATTGTATTTATATCACCATTCCAAGGTGCATAATCTACTTTATTAAAAGTTAAACCACCGCCATAAAAGTAGTTGTCATTTAAAGGTGAAGTGATTTTTATAGTAGAACCTGCCGATTGTAGGTCTAAGTTGGAACTCGGATTAGTTGCCCAAGAAGATTTTGGGCTGCCTGAAAATGCCCCTGTAAGACGTTGGCCAGTAATTGTCAGATTTACGTCTTTAATAATGAAGGTTCTATTACTTGTATTTCGTGAGAAGAAAGAGATAAAAGAACAGTCATTTTTATTTAAATCCAATACGCCACTATTCAAGGTGACATGACTTCCGTTAATAGGGCTTTTTAGAATAAACACACCATTTGAAAAGTCTAAATATTGTCCAAGAGGAATGTTTCTAAAATCTAAAAAAGCAGTATCCGTGCTAATGAGAAAAACTCTAGAAGCTGGGGTGTTCAGTACGGCCATTTTGGAAGAAAGAGAAATATCCCCGCTTACAGAAAAATTATTATCGATGTTTAGCGTCATTCCAAAAGGAACGTCATTGGCTCCCCCCTCCTCAACCCAGGTCATATCGTTGACCAATGTTGATTCGGTTATATTAATTGTATGGGCAGCGCCATCCCCAGAAGCTGCGTCAAATATGACATTATCGATAGCAGATGGAATACAACCATTTGGATCTTGTTGTCCATATTGTTCAGACGGTGATAATGCCCAATGTCCGGGATCGTTCCAGTTGCCTGAAAAGGATCCATTACTTTGTTTGGGTCTCCAATAAAAAGATTGAGCAGAACTACCTCCAAAATTGAGGTTTGTATTATTTCCGCCATCAACGTTATTATTTCCGGCTAATTGAAGACTACCTCCAGTATAGTAGTTGATGTCAGAAATAGTAGCATAAGATGCATTTACGCCATTTGGAGGCATGTTTAATCTTACTTGACTACCGTTGTTAGATTTTATAACCATACCCTCTCCACACGTTTGTGCGATTGAAGTAATGGCCCCTAAATCAACACTTGAAGTCGAGCTCATCCCTTTAAAGGTGTAGGTTTGACCAGCTTTAAGATATAAAGTATCGGTTACCTGCAAATTGGAGTTGAATAGGGTATTTTTGTGCATCGTTAAATTACCATCCACTTTTAAATTACTATTATCCAATAAGGTGCCATAGAAGGTTATACTAGGAAACCAATTATTAGAGAACCTAAACTGGGTGTTATTTGTGACATAGATATGCGAATTAGAATTGTAGTCTAATTTAGTAAATGAATAATATACAGCCAATCCGCCATCTAGAATCATATGGGCATCTTTCATGTCCACCCATCCAGGGTGAGTGAAAGATTGAGCATGTAGTACGTTTCCATTAAGGTTTAAGTGTCCTGTTATATTTCTTCGCATTTGAACAGTTTTAACTTCGATTGTATCGGACACTTGGATATAGTATGTATAATTATTAACATATATCTTTGTTTCTTTCATTCGTCTATTATCCGCTCCTGATTGAAAATCAAGTCGTCCTTCTATGCCATCCCATAGATTTATTGTTTGGTTATAAGCAATGTTTTTGACCATGTTTGGATCTAAAGTCAGGTCACCTCCCAAGTTCAACGAACTGGAGCCAATCCAATCAATATTATTTTGGTCTAAACCTTGCCAAGTCATATTGTTACACCAGGCTTCTTTGTTAGGGTAAGACGTATTCGTGATGTCAAGTTTTTGTCCATCTGCGTTAAACGAGTTGGAATCAAAAAAGACATTATCTATGATCGTTGGATAACAATCAGATGCAGAAAGTGGAGCGCCTCCAGACGACAACGACCAATTAGTAGGATCAAACCAATTGGAAGAATTAGCGTTTCCAATCCAATACAAAGATCTTCCATTTGGATTAGTTGTGATGTTCCAATATTGACAGATGCCAGATTCTCTACTATTATTAGCTATAATATATGGAGCAGCAGGAGTAGAATTAACATAAGCCTTTACACTAAATAGCCAAAGATTTTCCACAAAAGAAGGGGCTGATGTAAAGTTTATTGAACCATTCTGTATGGTTATAAAAGACTCACAGGCACTATTCAAGATTAAGGTGTCAATGGTTAATATTCTATTGTATAAAGTGATGTCTTGACCTAAGTCCATGGATAAAATACCAAAATTTACATTCGATAATATTTTTAAATTACTATGCAAAATATTTGTCTCTTTGAATTGTACATCCGGCCCTGTCAGAATCTTAATTTCTGCGGAGCTATTTAATTGTTTGAAAATGATACTGTTATCATTGTCCGTTGCGTTAAGATTTAAGATTACTTCAGGTACTGAAGATTGAAAGTTAAGGGTAGCTGCATCAGCAATAAAGCTTTCAAATGTTCCAGTTACTGTAAAGTTAATATGTTTAATCGTTAGTGTTGAAGACCCTAAATCTACTTTACGAGTAACATTGCCAGACGTCGATATGAATTTACCAACAGAAATCGATTTGTTGTTTGTGATTAAAGAACCATTTTTTATGTTTAGTTGACCAAAATTAATTCCTGTGAATTGTATATCATCTTGTAATGTCCATTCTCCACCGACTCCATCAAATGTGAAATTTCCTTTGATTTCATTGCCAGCCATTGTTATTGTTTGTCCAACTGCTGAGGAGCGAAAAACAACTTCTCCAGTATTATTTAAATTCAGACCAGCAGTTAAGGTATAACTTCCATATACATTCAGCGTGCCAGCACCCGCAAAAGTGACTGAATTTGCTGAGCCTAAACTTGAAACGTCAAATGACAAACAATTGGCTAAGGTTGAAATATTTATGGTATAGTTTTGTGGATTTGGAAAACTTGCTCCTACAAAATAGGTATTAGTCGCAGGAGAAGGTGGTGAAATCGCTGCACTAGTGCTGATTGTCGGGTCAGTTGTTGACCAGTTACCCGCATCTGACCAGGAACTTCCATCGCCGTTACCTGTCCACCATAAATCTGTTGCAAGATCTAATGAACTGAGTGCGGTTTCTTTGCCATTGCTTGAGGTGCTGGTCTTTGCATTTGCTACAACAAGCAGCAGAAGGAGGGAAAAAATCAAAGTTAAACGTCTCATTAGATTTTTTTTTGAGATACTAATAGATTATCATTTCTTTTTATATCAAAAGATATGCCATTATTGGTTTTTGGGGATAGACAAACCAATAAATAGTAAATTTTATAAACTTTTATAAATAAAACAAACTATAACAATAGTTTTACAAATTTAAGATGAGTCTTCAAACCGGTATATATTGTGTTTTTACCAACAAACAGTACTCCTTTATTTACTGACCTTATAGCAAAAAAGCCATTCAGCAGGGCTGAATGGCTTTTATTGTACAGGTAAAAGGCAATCTTTACTGAACAATAATGCGACGTGTTTCTACACCATTATTCGACATCAATCTAAGAAAATAAGTTCCTTTTGAATCGATTGAAGGCATTTGGAAATTTTGCTGCCCTGTATTTGTATTAAATACTTTAGAGCTGAGTACCCGACCATCTAAGGCGATTAATTGAGCAGAAAGAGTCAAAGCTTTATCGGATTGAATCGTTAAATTGACTTCGCCAGTTGTCGGATTAGGTAAGATATTCCAAGCATTGATTTCTTGGATATCCGATGTCGCAAGGGGTTGTGTCGTGAATTTTTCAGAACCGGTAACTCCTTCTGAATGATTGCCCGCTTCATTAAAAGGCACAACCCTCCAAAAATAATTCACATCTGAAGTAAGTGTTTCTGGAATAGTGAATTGCGTTTCAGTCGTATAATATCTGTTGACAAATTCAGAAAAGTCGGTCGTTCTTGAAATTTGTACAAAATACCTAGTCGCTTTATCTACGGCTTCCCATTTTAAGGTTACATTAGTGGTTCCAGCGGCCTCCCCTTCAATAGGCGAAATAAGGGTCGCTTCTTCAACAACAGGCTCTAATGTAGGAACATAGTCGCTATGTATGTATTCTCTTCCCACTGTTTCATAATCTACGACCATTACATCAGATTGCATAGGTGTGAAAATTGGGTCACAGCCATTAAAATAAGACATTTGATTTTTTTCTTGCGGATCTACAAGTACCCCATTAGGATCTTTAGCACCTCCATCATAGTCACAGCCCGGCCAAATAAGACCAAAGTTATAGTCGGGAGGTGTGTCCGTAATTCTGTCTGCTGCAGTGGTAGCGTTACTTCCATCGACTAATTCTACTTTTTGGTTGAAACTAGGTGAATTTACAGGTGCTATAGGCCAAATATCGGAAAAGTCTTCCTCTTGAAAAGGGTGATTTTCCCATCCATAAAATGTGTGAGCCAAGGAAAAGAAATGACCCACTTCATGTGCCAACGTATTGGAACTGTAATTGATTTCAGAGTGCTTCATAACGATCCAGTCATTTGGGTAGCCTGAGAAGTAACCTAGTTTAGTCCCGATGCCTACGTCCCCTAATTTTTTGGCAATAAAGAGGTTGATGCCGTGCGCATACTCACTTCGTAGATTTTTCATTTTTATTTGAGCAAATGAACCTTCTGGATTAGTATGTACGCTAGTACTATTCAGATAATTGATATCATTATCCGCAAGGTAGAATCTAAAATCAGTATCTTTATAATATTCATTTAGGCCTGGAATCATTTGAAATATATTCCTTTCGTATATATAGCCTTCTCCTGCATTGTTACCGACATTGTGCACCACTACGGCGATGTATTTAATCGCTTCTGTTTGGTCAAAGTCGCCTTTGTAATATTTTACTAGATTTTTATCAAGGTTTGGGCTAAGTTCTGTGACTCCACAGACACCACGCACTTCTTCTTGCGCAAAAGCAGCGATAGCCAGAATGGTAAAAAAGAATACTGTTAAGACTTGCTTCATTTTTATTTTGTTTTTTTAGACCACGTCTAGTGCAAATATCTATTTTTTTTTGCAATTAGAGTTAGTTCTGCTGTAATTTGTACTAGAATAACGTTTAATTAGTCTTGGCGTTGTCTAAAATCGGCTTATTTTAAGTGAATTAACATATAAGATAGATCTAATTCTTTATCCTGTCAGTCGCCTTATCCATCCTCATCGGACATCCTTTATCTATCAAAAAAATCCTTTTGTAGAAAAAAGCTTCCAAAAGGACTAGAAATGCTTACTTTTGGTCAAAACTAAGTAAAGATGAAGGTATTAATTGTAGATGATGAGCCACTAGCCATTGACATTATGGAATCGCATGTGAGCCAAATGCCTAATTTAGAATTGATAGCGTCCTGCCGAAGTGCTATTGAAGCCAATTCGATTTTAGAAAAAGAGGACATTGACTTAATGTTTCTAGATATTCAAATGCCACAGCTCTCGGGCATAGATTTTCTAAAGTCTTTGCAGCACCCGCCAATGGTTATTTTTACCACTGCCTTTCCAAATTTTGCCGTTGATGGCTTTGAGTTGAACGCTGTTGATTATTTGTTGAAACCAATTTCTATGGAGCGGTTCTTAAAAGCAGTTAATAAGGCACAGGCTCAAATGCCGACTAATCAGACTGAAGCAACAACATTGGATAGTGATGAGTTTTTCTTTGTGAAAGCGGATAAGAAACTGATGAAAATCGCTTATGAAGACATTCTTTATATAGAAGGTCTAAAAGATTATGTAATCATAAGAATGGAGACAGGTCGTGTGATAACCTTGCAAACAATGAAAAACCTAGAAATGAATTTGCCGCAAGGTCAGTTTAAAAGGGTGCATAGATCTTATATAGTCAGTTTAAGTAAAATTGTTTCTGTCGAAGGTAGCTCTGTCGAAATCAAAGGTAAGAAAGAGGGTAAACTGCTCCCTATCGGAAAAAACTATAAAGATGAATTATTGAAATTGGTCAATCGAAATAAGCTCTGAGGTTATTGATATTCCGCTTTTAGAATTGGAGGGTTTGGATTATTGAGTTTTTAATCATACCTTTGGTTTATGAATACTACAAATAACAAGTCCTTCTTTTATTTTTACTTTAGAAATTTCAACTAAGGGACTTGTACATTGTATATAACAAAAAATATTGAAGTCCCATATTGGGGCTTTTTTTTATGCCTATATTAAGCAATGACAAAAAAAATAATCATTCAAGGTTTTCCAGGCGCTTTTCATGAAGAAGCAGCCATTCAATACTTTGGAGAGCAGGATTTGGAGATAATCCCTGCCACTACTTTTCGGATATTGGCTGCTAAATTAATGGAGAGTCCAAGTTCAACTCAAGCTATCATGGCTATTGAAAATTCTATTGCGGGGAGTATTCTTCAGAATTATAGGATTTTGCGGGAATATGGTTTTGTGATTCTAGGGGAGGTGTATTTGAGAATCCGACATAATTTGATGGTAATACCCGGACAGGATATTTCAGAGATAGAAGAAGTCCGGTCTCATCCGATGGCGATCAATCAGTGTCTGAATTTTTTTAAACAGTATCCTCAAATCACTTTAATAGAGTCAGATGATACGGCATTGAGTGCCACAGAAATTAGCCAGCAAAAATTGCAAGGGGTAGGTGCAATAGCTAGCGAACGAGCAGCGGAGATATATGGAATGGAAATTATAGGGAGAGGGATAGAAACCAGCCCGTATAATTTTACTAGATTCTTTTTGATTGCTCAAAATAATGGGTTAGACTTGAGGGATATATCTGGGAACAAAGCGTCCATTTATTTACGCGTAAAAGATGAGGCTGGACAATTGCTTCAAGTCCTAAAGATATTGGAGCAGGCCCAAATGAATTTGAGTAAGCTCCAATCTTTCCCAGTGCTTGGAAAAGTTGGAGAATACTATTTTTATTTGGATATTGAATTTGAAGAAAAGGAATTATTTTGGAGGATATACAAACAGATTGAAGCTGTGACGATAGAGTTGCAAATACTAGGTATTTACCAAAAATCGAAAATAGTATGATTATTAAAATAGCTAATCGGATAGGAAAGGTTGAAGAGTACTATTTTTCGCGCAAGCTAAGGGAGATAGCTTTGATGCAATCCCAAGGAATTAAGGTTATTAATCTGGGTATTGGCAGCCCAGATTTAAATCCTCCAAAACTTGTCATCGATGCTTTGGTTAAGAGTAGTCATCAATCACAATCTGCTGGTTATCAAAGCTATAGAGGTGTTTTAGAATTAAGAATAGCTTTCGCAAAAAAATACCAAATACAGTATGGCGTAACCTTAGACCCAGATGCTGAAATACTACCTTTGATGGGATCAAAGGAGGGAATAATGCACTTGAGTATGGCATTTTTGGAGCCAGGAGATGAAGTGCTAGTGCCCAATCCAGGTTACCCAGCGTATGCCGCAGCAGCCAAGTTAGCAGGGGCAAAGGTTTTAGAATATCCATTGACGGAAGCTAATAATTGGCTACCGGATATGAATTTTTTAAAAATGTTTTCGTTGAGAAGAGTAAAAATAATGTGGTTGAATTATCCACATATGCCTACGGGAGCATCTATGAATAGCAAAGAAATGAAGGCTTTGGTAGATTTTGCGAAAGCTGAAAATATTTTGCTTTGTCATGATAATCCTTATTCTTTTATTTTGAATGATAATCCAACTAGTATATTAAAAATAGAGGGTGCAAAAGAGGTGGCTATCGAACTCAATAGTTTGAGTAAATCCCACAATATGGCAGGCTTTAGAGTGGGTATGATTGCAGGGAAAAAAGAGTATGTCGATGCGGTCTTACGTTTTAAAAGCAACATGGATTCTGGTATGTATTTACCGATCCAAAAAGCAGCTATTGCAGCATTGAATATGGGAGATGAATGGTATCAAGAATTAAATAACATTTATCGTAAGAGAAGAATAATTGCTTGGCAAATAATGGATTCCTTAGGTTGTGTTTATGACAAAGACCGTGTTGGGCTATTTATTTGGGCTAGGATTCCTGATGGAGAAAAGGACGCTATATTCCTTTCGGAAAAAATATTGAAACAGCACCATGTATTTATTACACCCGGGAGTGTTTTTGGGACAATGGGCAATAGATATTTGAGGCTTTCATTGACATCAGATGAACGGGTTTTGGCGCAAGCATTGCAAAGAATAAAAGAAGGGTAATATGAAAATATTGATTGTAGGATTAGGTTTGTTAGGGGGATCTATTGGGCTTAAATTAAGACAAAAGGGGCATTTTGTTTTGGGTGTTGAACAAAATGAACAACATGCCAAAGAGGCTTTGCAGCTTGGCTTGGTGGATGATATAGTGTTATTGGATTTTGGTATGGAACAAGCAGATGTTGTTTATTTATGCATACCAGTAGATGC
>JAJRQS010000071.1 GCA_024280135.1 Bacteroidota bacterium
CCCAATAAAACATCGCAACCCCGCAGGGTCGAGCACGACAGTGCTCGAAGGGAGAGAACGGCGAAAGCCGCTGCCCAATAAAACATCGCAACCCCGCAGGGTCGAGCACGACAGTGCTCGAAGGGAGAGAACGGCGAAAGCTGCTGCCAAATAAAACATCGCAACCCAAAAATTTCCTTTACTTCCTATTCTTATTTATCTAGATGTGGTCGTGAATCTCCTTCGTCGATTAGTATCAAGACAAAATGAAAAAAAATGCTTAAATTTTGAGCAACCAAGCCCAAGAATTATTATAAGGATTTAGGTAATGGACAAAAAAAAAGCCGCTTCCCAAAGGAAGCAGCTTTTGATTTATCATAAGACCTATTATTAACCAAGATATGATCTCAGTGCATTGCGGTTAGATGACTTACGTAATCGACGGATGGCCCGTTCTTTAATTTGACGTACACGTTCACGGGTTAAGCCGTAAAGTTCGCCTATTTCTTCTAGCGTTAGCGCCTTCTTGCCATTCAAACCATAGTAAGAAGAAATCACTTCCACTTCTCTGGTAGAAAGTTTTGCCAAGCCATTGGCTACTTCTTCTTTCAAGCTTTGATTTAACAAGTCTTGGTCAGGATTTCCCCCTATTTCTTTAGAGACAAAGATGTCTAGCATCGTAGAGTCGCTTTCAGCCGAATTACCTATCGGTGCATCAAAACTTACATGACGAATGCTACCCCGTAGCATGTTCTGTATGTCTTTGACTTTTAAGCCCATCAATTCTGCTAACTCCTCATGGGATGGTTCCCGTTCAAATTCTTGCACAAATGAAGTAAAAGCAGCATTCAACTTGTTGTAAGAGCCTCCTTTATTCAAAGGGATTCTCACCAGTCGAGATTGCTCTACAATGGCTTGTAAAATAGATTGACGAATCCACCAGACGGCATAAGAGATAAACTTAAATCCTTTGGTCTCGTCAAAACGTTTTCCCGCTTTGATTAAGCCCATGTTGCCTTCATTGATTAAATCACTCAATGCAAGCCCTTGGTTTTGATACTGTTTGGCAACAGATACCACAAAACGAAGGTTGGCTTTAGTCAAGCGCTCTAGGGCTTCTTTGTCTCCAGCTCGGATGCGTCGCGCTAGCTCTGCTTCTTCATCGGGGATAAGAAGATCTATCTTGCCAATATCTGTCAGATATTTGTCAAGAGAGACGCTCTCCCGGTTTGTAATTTTGTTCGTAATTTTTAATTGACGCATATTCAGTAGTTTGAGTTATTACAAAGTTATTCCAAAACTCAGTAATCTTTTTCCAAGTAAAACTAATAAACTTGGGGTGGCAAGTGTAAAAGCACTATATCTATACTAACAGACGCTTGAAACAGCAAAAAAGTTGCTGCTTTCGCACAAGTTAACAAACTATTTAAGAAAAGCCAAAGACTTTCCTAGTTAAATACAATTAAAGTTGGAAGGATGTTCACCGAAAGGGGAGAAAAATATCGGCTTTTATTAAAAAGCAAATATTATTCCAACTATTTTTGAAATTTAACTTTTTCATCATGCCAAACGGGGATAATTTCAACTTTATTTTCAGTCAAAATTATCCCTATTCAGCGGATGTCTTGATATAGTTACGATACTAATAGGGTTTCCCCTACAAAAAGGACTGTTTAAGCCTTCTGATTATTTTCCTCTTCTAGTAATACTTTTCTAGAAAGTCTCAATTTTCCTGTTTTGAAATCTTTGCCAATGATTTTTACCCGTAAGGTATCTCCCACTTTTAAGACATCTTCTACACGTTCAATACGCTTTGTAGAAATTTCAGAAATGTGTACCAATCCACTTGTACCCATGAAGTCAACAAAAACACCGTAAGGCATAATGGTCGCGACAGTTGCATCAAATACATCTCCCACATCGGGCATGAATGCAATCTTATCAATCATTGCCTTGGCCTTATCCAATGAAGCTTGGTCTGGAGCAAAAATACTCACGACACCATGTGTTTCATCTTCTGTGATGCTTACTGTAGCACCTGAAACCGCTTGAATTTCTTGGATGACTTTTCCACCAGGACCAATAACAGGACCGATG
Organism: Bacteroidota bacterium; assembly: GCA_024280135.1. Taxonomy (GTDB): domain Bacteria; phylum Bacteroidota; class Bacteroidia; order Chitinophagales; family Saprospiraceae; genus HyVt-613. Next base: position 2,077 of record JAJRQS010000071.1, read on the forward strand.
AAGCTCTTTTCAATACGCATTTCGATAACCTTTGGCGCATTGGCACTCATCTCAGCTGCTGGACGATCGATGACTTTTGCCATCTCATCTAAGATGTGCAATCTAGCGACTCTCGCCTGTTCCAAGGCTTTACCTAATAGCTCATATGATAAACCGTCAATCTTGATATCCATCTGGCAAGCACAAATACCATCTCTAGTACCCGTTACCTTGAAATCCATGTCACCTAAGTGATCCTCATCGCCTAATATATCCGTCAAAATCGCATGATTGTTTCCTTCTGACACCATACCCATTGCAATACCAGATACTGGAGCTTTCATCGGAATACCTGCACTCAAGCAACATAATGAACCTGCACAGACTGTTGCCATCGAAGAAGAACCATTTGATTCCATAATGTCAGAAACAATTCTAGTCGTATAAGGAAAGTCTTTTGGGAAGACTTGCATCAAAGACCTTCCGGCCAAATTAGCATGTCCTACCTCACGACGTCCTGGACCACGCATCGGTCTTACCTCACCTACACTGAATGCAGGGAAGTTATAGTGCAAAATGAAATTACGATTGTGGAAGTCCAATGCATCATCTATCATCTGCTCGTCACGCTTGGTTCCTAAAGTCAATGAAGCCAAAGCTTGAGTCTCTCCACGATTAAAGATGGCAGAAGCGTGTGCAGATGGTAAATAATCTACTTCGCACCAAATATCACGTACTTGGTCAAAAGAACGTCCATCTAGTCTTGTGTTTTCGTCCAAGATAACACTACGAATAGCCTTTTTCTTTACTTTATCAAAATAGCTCTTAGCTAATCCGCCAAACTCTGCTACATATTCCTCATCATGATCCAAAGCAAATTTCTCAACTAATTGAGTCTTGATTTCATCCAATGCAGCATATCTTTCTTTCTTTTCGGTAGCAGTTCTTGCCAATGCCTTAATAGCATCAGATACCGATGATTCTACATAGTTATAGACGACCTCATTGATGGGCTCTGGCTCATATACACGCTTAGTTGATTTAGCACCGACTTTAGCGGCTAATTCTTTTTGTGCATTGACCTGCACTTTTATGGCATCATGTGCTACCTTGATACCTTCAATCAACTCCGCTTCCGAACATTCTTGCGCATCGCCTTCGACCATACACAAGTTGTCCATCGTAGCGGCCACGATTAAAGTAATCGTCGCTTCTTTTAATTCCGTCCTAAAAGGATTGACCTTCCATTCACCGTTAATCTTCGCTACTTGTACTTCCGAAATCATCTCCGTAATGGGAATATCCGATACAGCCATCGCTGCAGAAGCGGCCAATGCTGCATAGGCAGAAGGCATCGTCTCTGGATCAGCCGAAATCAAGTTAATGATAATTTGGGTTTCATTCAAATAGCCATCAGGGAAAAATGGACGAATCGCTCTATCCACTAGTCTAGAAGTCAAGATCTCATTCTCACTCAACCTAGACTCACGTCTAAAGAAGTTACCAGGAATACGACCGATAGCCGCAAATTTTTCTTGATAGTCCACAGATAGTGGAAAAAATGATTGGCCTGGTTTCGCTGTATGCGAAGAAACCGCCGAACAAAAAAGCATGGTCTTGCCAATGCGTACAACTACAGCGCCATCCGCTTGTGCTGCTAGTTTTCCAGTTTCGATTATTACTTCTCTGCCATCAGGCAAGTTAAAAGAAACAGTAGTAGGTGTTTGTTTACCCATTATTCATTAATTTTTACAATCGTTCTTTTGTGCCGCTTGCGCAAAAGAACATTCAAACAAATAAGAAGGAAAGGTAAAAATGAAGTAGATGAGCTGGTAAAAGGCTGTAATTCAGCCAATTAGGAATGAATTGTTTTCTCTTCAGAAGTCAGTTTGATTCATTCCTTTAAAGGAGCACTTCCCCTTTTATTCTATTCTTCCTTAATTTCAATGCAAAGATAAAAATTTTTATGTATTTACAGGTACTGTATCGCCAGATTTATCTCTCTCGAATGATCCCCCAAATTAATTTTTTTTATATTCATTATTTATTTATATCTTTGCCCTGCGTTTTAAGCGCAAGCTAATACTTGAGAAAATGAAACTAATGACAGCCTTTGTGCTCATGGCTTTGCTATGGACAAGTTGTTTAGAATTTGACCAGTCTTATAAGGTTTTAGCCCCAGGAATCTGGCGGGCCGAGCTACAATTAACCAAGACAATTAAAACCAAAGAGCGTCGTGATGACGCACTTTCTACGAAGTTATCCACTGAAGGTATCCTGCCTTTTACCTTTGAAGTAATCTCTCCGACTCCCGACTCCACATATATAATTATACACAATGGTGATGAACGCATTCGTTTGACCGACCTAGTATTTGGGAAGAATAAGGAGACGGCAAGAGACAGTTTGACTATTCATTTTCCAGTCTATGATTCTTACCTAAAAGTTGAAATTGATGGGAGCAAGATGGATGGGTTTTGGGTTGTAAAAAGTAAGAAGGATTATAAGATTCCTTTTCCGCAAGGTTTGGAAAGAGTCATCGTTTTACTACTTTACAGAAAACACCGGTGATGGATATAGGAGGGCTTTGGGAGACGACCTTTAGTTCAGGAGACGATGCCTTTGATGCCGTTGCCTCTTTTTCGCCGAAAGGCAATTATCTGACAGGAACCTTCATGACGGAGACAGGAGACTTTCGATTTTTGGCAGGTACGGTGCAAGATAATAAATTGTATCTGTCGAGTTTTGACGGAAGCCATGCTTTTCTATTTGAAGGAAAAATAAATCCAGCAGATAGCACCATTCAGGGTTCTTTCCTTTCGGGAAAACACTATAAAACGACTTGGTTTGCCAAAAAAAATGATCAAGCCAAATTAAAAGATCCGAATGATTTAGTGACCTTGAAAGAAGGCCATAAAGCCATTAACTTTTCGCTTCCGACTCCTTCTGGTCAGATGATTTCCTTGGCGGATAAAGCCCTTGCGGGCAAACCTAAAATCTTGCAAATTATGGGGACTTGGTGCCCAAATTGTCGAGATGAAGGAGCTTTCTTAGCCCGTTTTCTTACGAAGAATCCGAACTTGCCCATTGAAGTGATAGGGCTTGCTTTTGAAAAATATGACGATGTCCAAAAAAATAATGCGGCCATCACAAGGTATAAGAAGGCACTAAACATACCGTACGACATCGTTTATGCGGGAAAGCCCAAAAGAGAAGCAATATTCAATTTAATACCGGCGCTGAATAATTTTGTGGCATATCCTACGCTAATCTTCTTAAATGGTCAGAATAAAATAGTGAAAGTGCATTCGGGGTTTAATGGACCTGCTACTCCAGAATATGCGCTTTTTAAACAGGAGTTTGCGGAGGATGTCAAGAATCTGATAGAAAATGCAAAAAAATAACCCTTTTATTAGGTTGAAATCCAAAATCAAACAAATTTAAGTTTTTTGGCATATTTTATGAATGGTAACTAGCATACATTTTAATCAGTTTTATGAGAGACCAATTAACCTTATTTTATCACTCTGATAACAGTGCCGATGCTCAGCAGATAATAAACGATCTGGAGGGTTATAATATAGGCATAATTCCTTTGACAGAGGTTGATTTTAAGTATAATTTTTTGAGTATTGCCGAAGCTGTGCAAACGCCAGTGCTATTATTGCTTTCGCAAAATTGGTTGCAATCTGGGGCAACGCTTTATAATTCTCTACCAGTATTGGAAGAATTAAAAAATCAAAATAGATTATTTGTCGTTTGTGTGGATGGGATCGTAGTTGAAGATGGTGTTTCTAGTAGGGTACCCACGCAAATTGATTCTCAGTCAGTTGTCATGGATTACATGAAATATTGGCAACAGGCATATTTAAGAGTTAGAACGCAGAGGAAATATCTTGATAATGCCTTTAATCAAGAACAAGAAAAAGTAGCAAAATCAATCTCCATAGAGATAGAAAATATAATTAATTTTTTTAAAGATGCAAGTCCCACAAAACTCGAATCTTTAACTGGGAGTAACTATCTGCCTTTTTTCAACCAATTCAGTTTTGTAGCTGAAAAGGTTGAGAAAGAGGTGGTTACTACTCCTATAGATTTTATTGAGGAAAATACGGATAGTGTTGCTCAATTAGACGAATCGACTTCAATTAATGGAAGTGCACAAGTCGTTCAAGTGGATGACCCTTCTGAAGAGGC
>JAJRQS010000072.1 GCA_024280135.1 Bacteroidota bacterium
TAATCATTAACGGCTACACCCATAAAGATGATTCTATCCATCATCATTCTAGAAAAAACGTCGATAGCTGCCACATTCATTTGGCGTTCTTCGATGACATTTGGTGTAAACCCTTGAATATTTGGAGCAGAGTACTGCGCATATTTTTCAAGGTGCATGCTATTCATACCAAGGTGCTTGGTCGCATACTTTAGGAATTCACTTTTATGAAACATGGTTATCTTTTTTTCAATAACCTACCAGCTTATCTGATAGGGGGTTTTATAATGTAGCTTGCGCAAAAAATGGCGTCAATCTAGTACTTTACTTAAATGCTAAAAATGGCGGAATGTTGCATTCGGGAGAAGATTCTCCAGTAAATTCCTAAGCCTTAAAAGCCTCTGCAATCACTTCGGCGAACTTCTCAGTACTCACCATTTTGTCTTTAGTCTTCAAACTATCCTTCACTTTATCAAACAAACGCCCTTCCATGATGCCATAATAAGTCGCCTCTACTTTCTGCTTATCCTTCTTCATCGTATCCTTGGCTATGTTTATAATTATCTCGTGGTGAGGGTCTATACCGTATTGACTACCAATGGAATGCGCTATCGCATGTTGTATATCATGTTCGGTTGCTTCTGGCACTTCATACTTGGCGATGAGTTTTGATCTAGTGGTAGACCAAAGCAAATCTTTTTCGATAATCGGTAGATCTTTGGTCAATGACTCTTCATCGATCCCTTGATTTGTGGTCGTGATAATCTTCTTGATGTAGTCGGACGGTAAATCTACTTTATTATTTTCTTGCAAGTAGCTCTTCCAATTAATCAGTAAGATTTGGTTCGCCTCATGCTTGTATTTAGACTCAAAGAATTCCTCAAATTTTGCCAATGCCTTTTCTTCAGAATCAACTACATCAGGCCCAAACACCTGGTCAAAAAATTCCTTATTTAATTCCGCTGGAATTTTGTGTGCGGCCTTAATGATTTCTGCTTGAAAGCTTTGAGGCAATTCTCCTTCATAATCAGGGTTCATACCTAAGTACTGGCTAGCTATCTGTTTTTCATCTTTTACCGTAAGGTCTGTAAAGGGAGCTAAAGTAAAAGTATCTCCTACTTTCGCTTTCTTTAATTGCTTCTTGATTTCGTCAGAGTTAATCATCGCAACCGGAATATCCACCTCATGCTCAATACCTCCCTCTTTTACTTTCTTTCCGTCTAACTCAGATAATTTTAGCGTAAGCGTAACCTTATCATCAAATTTCTTTTCGATTTCCTCCATCTTACCCAGACTCAAACGGGCATTTTCCAATTCTTTTTTAGAGGCTTTATCGAGATCATTTACTTTATAGAAGGTAAAAGTGTGATCCGTAGGCTCTTTCAGCTCTGATTCAGGCACTACGGCAATGTCATAGGAAAATTTAATATCCTCATCCATATTCATCGTAACCACCTGTTGGTCTACATCCACAGACGGGATAGGCGAACCGATATAGTTTAGCTTTTCTCCTTCTACAAAATCATAAAGCGCTTTATTAGAAAGGTTACCTATGAGTTCATGAAAGATTTGAGGGCCGACCATTTTTTTGACGAAAGGGATAGGTGCTGATCCTCTTCTAAATCCTTTCCATTGAGCCGTTTTGCGGTATTCCTTGAGTTTATTGGTAAACTCTTTTTTGTATTCGTCTTTTTCCAAAAGGATGGATATGCGATATACATTGTCTTGGAGTGTTGTTTTCTCTACTTTAGGCATGAAGTTGATTTTTTGCTTGCGCTAAATTATATATGAGCACCAAGCCTCTGATAGGGAATCAGGCATTAATACTCAAAAAAAAGGGGCAAAAGCCCCTTCTTAAAATGGTGCGGGTAAAGGGAGTCGAACCCCCACGCCTCGCGGCACTAGATCCTAAGTCTAGCGTGTCTACCAGTTCCACCATACCCGCATTAATCCCTCATCTATTATTAGGGAGTGCAAAGATATAACATTTTGGAAATAGTTACTACTTAATTTGTTATTTTTTTTCTCAATTACTAATGAGACAAGAGGAATCGATATAAACGCGACTGAAAGGAGCAAATTAAACTAAACCCCTACCCCAGTTGTTAATCCAGAAACCGAACGAATGAAACTAGACAAAGACTTTTGGGAAGGAAGATATATTGCTAAAACAACAGGGTGGGACATCGGCTATGTGAGTCCACAGTTAGTCCTTTTCTTTGAAAGCCTTTCGGTCAAAGACCAACGAATACTGATTCCAGGTTGTGGCAATGGACATGAAGCTATTTGGTTAGCCGAGCATGGATTTACGCATGTAAGTGTCGTAGATTTGGCCAAGCCACCATTGGATAATGTAACAGAAAAAACAGCTAGCAAAGTCAATTGTATTCAAGGAGATTTCTTTGAATTGGCCGAGCAGTATGATCTGATAATAGAACAAACCTTTTTTTGTGCATTAGATCCCAATTTACGCAAGCAATATGTAGAGAAGATGGCTTATTTATTGGCCCCAAACGGCAAGCTAGCGGGCTTGCTCTTTGACACCGTGTTTGAACGAGAAGGGCCGCCATTTGGTGGTTCTACTGAGGAGTATAAGCAATTGTTTGCTTCACATTTTGAGGTGAGCAACTTGGAGAAAGCCCAGCATTCTATACCTGCAAGGCAAGGGCGGGAAGTCTTTTTTGAATTCATGCTAAAAAACAAAGTGACGACTTAAAGCGTAATAGATACTGAATACTTTGACTTTGTGCTTTTTTATTCGGAGTTTTACACTGTATAGGTTCAACAATCTACCGATTATGAAAAAATATGGCTTTCTTTTCTTTTTAATTTTAGCTTGTAATAGCATTTTTGCGCAAGCCAATGTCAGGCGTACCAAGACGAAAGGCCTTATTTATACTCAAGAAAAGACGGTTAATCTGTCCTTTAATACAAGTGGATTTTCTTTTGGCTACGCCAAAGGCAAATTAAAAAATTATAAAGTAACCCCCTTTTGGCAGTTTGAATTTGGTCGTTTGAAACATCCCAAAAGTTATAAGCAGGTAGCGGATATTTCAGGAAATCGTAATTCTAAACCCTATGCTTATGGAAAGAAAAATGTGTTTATGACCATACGCGCAATGCGAGGGCGTAAAAGCTATTTTTCTGAAAAGGCAAAAACGAAAGGAGTTGCCGTTGGGATGCAATATATGGTTGGTCTATCTCTTGGATTGGTCAAACCCTATTACCTTAATCTTCAAAGAGGTGCCAATCCTGCCGATCCCTCCAAAGGAAATACAACAACAGAAAAATATAGTGAAGAAAATAGATCCGTGTTCTTGGATTATCATTCGATTGCTGGTGCAGCTCCCTTTTACAAGGGAATAAAAGAAACAAAGCTTTTACCTGGGGCTCATGGTCGGATAGGTGTGTTGGTGGACTGGGGCGCTTTTGATGAAACCTCTAAGTCGGTTGATGCGGGTGTAATGATAGATGTATTTCCGAAGGCAGTACCCATCATGATTGATGCGAAGAATTATCCTTTTTTCCTCGGACTGTATCTTAATTTTCAATTTGGAAAGCGAAGTTAATAATGAAAAAGACAATAGGGCTTACGCCTAAAAGAGAAAAAAAACCGGATTGGTTAAAAGTAAGACTACCCATCGGGAAAGATTATAAAGTTGTGCGGGATGTCGTACAAGATTTCAACTTGCATACCATTTGTGAAAGCGGTAGTTGCCCAAATATTGGCGAATGCTGGGGAGCCGGTACCGCTACCTTTATGATATTAGGAAACATCTGTACACGCTCTTGCGCCTTTTGTGCTGTCAAAACTGGACGGCCTACGGAATACGACATGGAAGAACCACAAAGGGTGGCACAAGCTATTCAAATCATGAAAGTAAAACACGCTGTGATTACTTCTGTGAATCGAGACGAATTAAAAGACAAAGGTGCCGAAGTTTGGTATCAGACTGTAAAAGCAATTAAAGAGCTTACGCCAAAAACGACCATTGAGACCTTAATCCCGGATGTCAAAGCTAAGTGGGACGCACTGGCGAGGATGGTCGAAGGAGGTCAAGAAGTCGTCTCGCATAATATGGAAACCGTGCGGAGTATCTCAAGACTCATCCGCCCGCAGGCACGCTACGACAGGAGTATGGAGCAAATCAAAAGGACAAAAGCGCTAGGCTTTAGAACCAAGAGTGGCATCATGGTCGGGCTAGGCGAAACAAAAGATGAGGTCTTTGAATTGATGGATGATTTGTTGGCACATGACTGTGATGTTCTGACAATAGGACAATACCTACAACCAACTAAAATGCATGTGGGCGTGACAGAATTTGTCCACCCTGATGTCTTTGCAGAATATAAAGAAGTCGGCAAAAAGAAAGGATTCAAATACATCGAAAGCGGACCTTTGGTTCGTTCTTCTTATCATGCTGAAAAGTGTTTGTAATTTTTAATATTAAAAATACTTTTTTTGAATAAGATTGGCAAGCAATATAAAATCAAGGAGATTTTTTACACGCTGCAAGGAGAAGGCTATCATGCTGGTCGCCCTGCTATTTTTGTGCGGTTTACGGGCTGCAACCTTTGGACAGGGCGAGAAGAAGACCGCACCTCAGCAGTATGCCAATTTTGCGACACCGATTTTATTGGTACCGATGGTCAAAATGGCGGGGTCTATTCATCTACAGAATTGGTGGAAGTAATTAAGTCCCTTTGGCCAGACGATAGTCAAATCTTTATTGTTTGTACGGGTGGTGAACCGCTTTTACAATTGGATCAATTTCTAGTTGATACCTTTCGAAAAAATAAAATCTACATTGCCGTAGAAACGAATGGGACAAAACTTGCGCCTAAAGGTATTGACTGGCTATGCGTAAGCCCCAAGGCAGGTTCAGAGCTATTGCTCACAAAAGGACAGGAACTAAAATTGGTTTATCCCCAAAAGGCGCAATTACCTCCAACTGTTGCGCATTTGGATTTTGACCATTTCTATTTACAACCGATGGATGGGCATTGGATCAAGGCACATACACACGAAACGGTTTTGTATTGTCTAGCCAATCCCCAATGGAAGATTTCTATTCAATTACACAAGATTTTGGGTATTGATTAAAAAAAATACTTTCCAAAAGTGTTAACCTCTGGAAAGTACTCTCGATAGAGCAAGTGCTAAAATTATCCTATTTCTACCCCTAGAATTAAATCTCCTCCACGAATGGCATTGACGACTTCCATGTCCGCCTCACTTTTCACTTTTCCAAAAACAGTGTGTTTTCCGTCCAACCAAGCCGTATCAACGTGCGTGATAAAAAACTGACTGCCATTGGTGCCAGGCCCGGCATTGGCCATAGACAAAACACCTGGCCCATCATGTCGGCAATCTGGGTGAATCTCATCATCAAATCTGTAGCCTGGTCCACCCGTTCCTGTGCCCAAAGGACATCCTCCCTGAATCATAAATTCAGGAATGACCCGGTGAAAAACCAAGCCGTCATAATAGCCTGCTTTAGCTAATTCAATAAAATTAGTGACTGTTTTCGGGGCTTTTGTCGCAAACATATCCAAATGGATATCTCCTTTGCTGGTTTTGATTGTCAAGCTAATATCTTTGTCAAAAGCTGCGCTGTCCATTGCTGCTTGGATAGCTTGTGTATCTATCTTGTCTATTGCACTCATCGTTTTGTTATTTAGTTCGGGTTGATAACCAAAGATTCGTTTAATGGTTCAAACAGACTTCTACTACTTCTTACTAATTAAAATACTCTTTAGTTTTTCATCAAGCAGTGCTGCATAAAAAACTGCCCCATATTGTGTAAAATGCCTCGTATCTTGGCTAATAAACTTGCAATCTGGTGTAAATACTAGCACCTCCCCATCTTTACTTGCAGTCAGTGAGATTAAATCAATATACCGGCTCCCCCAAATGTCCTTCAAATCTATGTTCCTTTCAAAGATTCCTTTTTTCATCTTAGCCCGGTAGGTACTACAATCCACTTCGCCATTTCTTTTTCGAGCATAATGAATCCCATTACTATACCCAAAGTCCTTTGTGCCGACCGCCCAGATTTTGTTCCAATCAACCTTGATATGAAATTTTGATTCGACCTTGGAAAACATACTTTTCTCAACATTTCCAAATTTGGTAAAAA
>JAJRQS010000001.1 GCA_024280135.1 Bacteroidota bacterium
CTTACGGGGGCTTTGAGATAAAAGGATGCTACGAATAAAAAAAAGGATTAGGGAAAAAAAATATGATTGCCCGACTATACAAAGAATCAAAAAATTATTTAACTTTGTCAAAAAGTTGTCCGACGCATTGGGGACACTTCAGATTTCGTTTCTAATAGAAAAATTGAACTTATGACACAAAAAAAGAGCTTTTTACTCGTGACCTTGCTTAGTCTAACGGTTTTACTATTTCCGTCCTGCGAAAAAGAAAATGGGGAAAATGAGAAAAAAATAAGCATGTATAGTGACGATGAAAGTCATAATATGGGTCAAGATTGTATGACTTGTCACAAATCGGGCGGAGAAGGAGAAGGATGGTTTAATGCTGCAGGAACGGTTTATGATACGACTCAAAGCAATACATTGGCTAATGCAACCATTCGATTATTTACAGAAGCGAATGGTGGCGGACAATTAAAATACACTATTGAAGTGGATGCTAAAGGTAATTTTTACACGACAGAAGATGTCAATTTTGGAGATGGACTTTTTCCTAGTGTCAAAGGTCCTACAGGAGCAAAATTCATGTCCACTTCCGTGAAAACTGGAGCTTGCAATAGTTGTCATGGCGCAACGACGGATAAACTCTGGGGAGAGTAATTAATTTGTCTCTAAAAAAAGGATAGAACACTTGAGTGTTCTATCCTTTTTTTTAGCCTTGCCCCTTTTTCTACATCCGCAGCCCAACTTTCTTCATCCTAAAATAAGCCAAAGCGACAATAGACAATACGACCACCGTAACTATATAAACCCAATCGGGTACTGGAACTGGATCGCCTGCCGCATAAGAATGCAAACCAGATAAATAATAATTTACCCCATAATAGGTCATAATCACCGATGCCAAGCCCAAAATAGCCATAAAATTAAATAAGAACAGACCATTCATCTTTGGAATAATCCGCATGTGCAGAATAAAGGCATAGACCAAAATACTCACCAACGCCCAAGTCTCCTTTGCATCCCACCCCCAATATCTACCCCAAGATTCATTCGCCCAAACACCACCTAAATAAGTACCTATACTAAGCATAAAAATGCCACCAATCAAGGTCATCTCACTAATAAAGGACATCTCTTTGATGATACGTTTAACTCGATCCATATTATTTTTCGAAAGAAATATTAAAAGAATCATATTAATAAGTCCAATGATGGCCCCTAGCATTAAAAATCCATAACTACCTGCTTCCAAAGAAACGTGAATAGTCAACCAATAAGATTTTAAAACAGGTACAAGCGGGGTAATCTCTGGATTGAGATAGCTCAAAAAAGCCACTAATAAAACAGTCGCCGACAAAATCATGGTCGCTGCCATCCCCCCTATCGACTTGCGTGAAAATATCATTCCCGCCAGGACAGATGTCCACGCAATATAAATCATAGATTCATACCCGTTACTCCAAGGTGCTCGACCTGACACAAACCATCTCAAGCCCAAACCCAAAGTGTGTAACCCAAACGCAAAAAGAGCGATACCAAATAATACTTTAAAGGCTTTTTTACTTTTAAAATTGGGTTTAAAAACCGTAATGAACAATAATCCCAGCAAAGTCAGACCAAGAATAAGGTAACCCAAAGCCAACCGATTAAAGATATTTAATTTATTGAGAAAAATCTCTGCGCTAATTTTACTTTCTGAAGGAATTACATCTTTGCCGTTCTCCCGCTGAAAGGATGCCAACTCATCAACCAATTGGTTGACAAAAGTATAATCTTTTTGGTCTATGGCCTGCCTTAATCCGTCGTAATAAGCTGTAAAAAACTTTTTAGTAATAGGAGAAAGTGCTTGCTTTGTACCATGATCAACTTCTGGACTTTGCCAAGTATTCAATTCATCACCAATAGGGATTAACTTCAGAAATTTTCCAGAGAAAGCCATACTTGCAACATTGACTCTCTCATCAATTTTCATCAACTCCTTTTCATAGACCCCACGATCCGCCTTTACCATACTATACGCCTTTCGCACTTCGTCTCGCAATATATAAGTACCTGTTTGATGGTCAAAAAAATCTTGATAACTAATGTATTTCTCATTGATTTTCAATAGTTTAAAAACATTTTTATGTGCTCCTAACTTAATCATAGGTACCGTTTGCCAGTACTCCGTATTAGCATACATACCCAAAATGACTTGGTCAGCATTTTGTCCGTTGACTGATTCTTTTCGGTACAGCTTACGCAAAATTTCGCGACTCAAAGTATGCATCGGCTTCATCCGACCTTTATGATCCTGAACAACCAAACGACTAAATTTCTGCGCATGGTCTTTATCGACTTCTGGTTGAGCTTGCGCCAAAACAGCCCCCACAAAAACAAAAACCAATACTAAAATAAAGTTTCTTCCATTACGCATTTTTTGAAGCATTTTAGACAGTTGTTGGAAACGGCTCTTGGGACTAAAGAAAGATAAAAACATGCCAATGGTTAAAAGTATATACCCAAAATAAGAAATCCAAGTTCCCCAAAAATCATGGTTTACACTCAGATAAGTACCTTTTTCATCTTGGTCAAAAGACGATTGAAAGAAACGATAACCATCATAAGACAAAATATGGTTCATATAAATTCGATAGTCCAAATTCGTATTATTTCTATCGTCTATTAATTTTACTTCACTCGCATAGGAAGATGGATTTTCTGTACCTGGATATTTCTCTAGTATAAATTTTTTCAATCCAATCGAAAATGGCAATGCCACATCTCTAGCACCATAAGATACAGCCAAATCTAAACCACTACCGCTTACACCTACAGGCGTACCTACTTGACCACTATTTCCATAAACAGTAACTTCTTGAGTTTCTCCATTAATGGAGATATCCATCACCAAGCCTACCGTACTACTTCTTTTCACTTTAATACTTTCTGATTGAAATACGATTTTGCCATGTGGCTTAAAATCTCCAAATACAAAATTATTCTTTCCATTCGAATACATTGAACGTAACCTTAAAGGATATGGCGCTTCTCTTGGTGTCAAGTCAGATTTAACTCGAGTAGCCATGACCATTTGCGAAAGCGAAAAATCAGCCTTAATTAAAGGATCAGAACCATTCATGGAAATATTGACCGCACCAGGCAAATAGGAATCTGTAAAATTAAAAAGTAAACCTTGAATGGTCATCGTCTTGCCCTTTTCCAAAAAATACTCTTGTCTCCCCCCCATCCCTGCTACCACAATCTTTAGGATCGCATCACCATTCGAATCATCTAAAATTGATTTTTTTGGATTGGGTACAAATTCTTTAACTCGAACATCAATCAAATCTTCACCTACTTGATAAGACTCGTGCCACTTACTAGAGCCCAATGAAGCAAACTCTACCGGTTCATAAAAAGTAGCTTCTTGCCCTTTACCCGAAACATCAAATCGAAAATAACTTTTTGCAGACAGAAAAGTATTAGATGTGCTATTTTCTCGAATATGCATCATCCCTTCACTCCCAAAATATCGTGTCACTCCTGCGCCAATAATAATGATAACCATTGAAGTATGAAAAGCCAACAACGCCCAACGCTTATTTTGGACCATCCTAAATTTAAAAATATTATATATCAGACTCAGACAAAACAACAAGAGTAAAACTTCAAACCAGGTAGCTCGATAGATATTTTTCTGTGCCGCACTGGTGCCAAAGTCATTTTCGATAAAAGTACCAGCGGCAATAGAAAAGGCAAATAGCAGTATATAGAATCCCGCAGCACGAGTATTCAATAATTTGGTAAGGTATTTCATTTGGTTTTATTTCTAAACTGTCATTAGAGACAAAATCACATCAAAAAAACATGACTTGCCTATTTTTAATTAGACTTTACGATAGTAGCATCTTCCATTAATAAATCGTAAAAATAGCCCGCACCAAAGTCTTTCTTTAAGGTAATTACTCCTGCAAGCGTCACTACGCCACCTTCCGGAATCATTTGATTAGAAGTCACAACAAAATCGTAGCCATCCTTACTACCATCCTGAAGGTGCATCCAATTACGTCCCATAATATTGGCATTCAATTTGACGACCTTGCCGCTTACTTGAATGACTTTACCTTCATATTTTTCTGAATTTGCGATAATGTCTTTTATTTTTACAGAGCCTTTAACATCTACTTTGGTGACTGTATGTGCTTGACTTACTGGAGTTTGTGCGGAAGAAGTTGAATGCTCAAGCTGACCAGCACTATGATCTGCACCAATTAAGTTAGACACTAAGTAGATTTTATCAAAAACTCTATTATGCTCTTTACTTTGGTAATTCGTTTTTAACAATCCCCCATGATAATGGTAAGTTTTTCCTATTTCTATAGGCTGCTTTAATGTTGCCACCCAAAACTCTTCGTCGTTCTCTTGTACTCTAATGTACACATATCTTGATGCTTCAATGGTCTCCAAAGCCTTAACACTATGTACATCAGCTCCGATCTCTGGAACATTAGATGTTGGCAAATTTATATTTGGTGAACTATTTGATGCCGTATTATTAGAAAAAATACCTGTTGATTTTTTTGACGAAGCATCTGTCTTATTTGTTTCAATCACTTTGGGACTATTGCTACATCCATACACGATGATTGCTAGTAATATCAAAATTAGGCTTAAGGTAGTGTTTGTTCTCATCATTGGTTTATTTTTTGGTTTATTCTAATCAGCAAATCCTAAGTAGGAGATTTACTAATTTTTTATTATTGTTATTGGCAAATTGGGTAATATTTTGACATCGCTTTTATTGACGAATATTTGGTCATTTCTTTTTAGATTTTTTTTGAGAAAACCGATACGTCAGACGTCCGTTGACACGATATTTATCGCTTATTTTATCAGGCACATACTCTCCTAAAATGCTGAATGCCAAGGCTCGGCTCAACCGATATCTCAGCGTTGTTCCAAAATAATTTAGTTTTGGCGCAAGCTCACTTATCAAATAATCATAATGCACCATCCGATAATAAAATTCAGTACCAAACTTCCCACTATTAAAAGAGCGCGAATATCTATAGCCTAAAATATTGCTTACCAGGTAGTTAGATTCATTTCTATTATAATTAACACTAAATCTCCCACCAATAAATGGAAGGTTTGAATAACTAGCATAACCATTGATATTTTCGGATTTATTTTGGCCATCTCGTTGAAATCTTTTTCCGGCACTGGCGCCGACATTCAGATACTTGAATGGTCTGGCATTCAAACGAAGCCTGAATCCTTGCCGAGCTTCATCAGTCAGCAGTCGCTCTATATCTGTCTTAAAAGTCTCATAATAAATAACTCGCAATCTAGAATCATAAGAAACGCCTAAACTAAAACGACGGCTAAAACGATATCGGCTCGAAACAAAAATATTTGTTAATCGAAAATCCGAACTTTTCTTTCCATTAATATTCTGAAACAAATCAATCTCGAAAGAACCAAACATATTTAGTTTCCTATGCCAATTACTAGAATGTTGAAAATAAGTATATCGCCTATCGACCTTCCCAAGGAATCTTTGCTCTAACAAGCCCAAGGTGGTTTGCGAATAAATCTTCTTTCCTTGCGTAACATGTCCCACATAAGTACCATATTCAAGCAAGTCCGTATTTATTCCATAATTTTGATAATCAGGCCTAAAGCCTAATATTCCACCAACATAATACTTACCAAGAAACTTCTCCCCCTGAATTCCATCAATGACCCCTAACGAAGATGCTTTATAATTGATTTTGCGTCCCAAGGTAATGGAAAAAGAAGAGTCCGCTCTGTAGGTCGCTGCTAGGTCATAGACACGCAGTATCTTTGTATCTCTATCTGCTTTTTCGTATCTAGCGTCATATATTTCTCTATAATTGATATTACTTGACACAGAAACATTGGAATTAGCGATATTATCCCCATAAAAAGACATTCTATAAACCATTCTATTGGAAGGACTCCTTTGTTCTCGTATATTACTATAACTCGCTGCCGTAACGCGTCCCCGTAGTCTCTGAGCATGAGTATCGATTACCCGCACCTTCTTTGTAGCCTTTTTCCCCGCAAGGGGGGAATCAATGCCAGATTTCTTATCGTCCGTTTTTTTTTCTTTTTCAACCTTCTTTTTTACTATTTGTTTGGATTCAATTGGATCTCCTTTCTGAAAGCTAAATCCAGCCAAAGGAGTACAAACACTAGAAGATGAAGAAAGACGATTAACGACAAGACATGGTTTTGGTTTTTTGGAGCTATTACTAAACAATGTATCTCCGACACTGATTCCTTCCGTGCTAACAAATTTCACATACACATTCTTAGAGGTAACAAAAGAGACCTTGCCCTTCAGCACAGATTGACCGTTGACGGAAAACGTCAACACCAAGAATGCAAATAGGGGAATTATTTTCATATTATTCTTCTCCTTTTGGGTGGCATGAATAGCACGCGGTGCTTTCATAGGAATAGCCAGAAACACCGTTATGGTCATCTGCCAAATCCGCAGAATTATTATGCTCATGACAATCTATACAACTAAAAGTCGAAAAATCATTAGGGTTAGTATGACAATCGACACATTGATCCCACTCCCCTTCGTGTTTTCCGCTATAGATTGGGAAAAACTGTGCATCATGATCAAAAGTAGCAGGAGTCCAAGCCCCTTCATTATGACATTGCGCACAATCGGTGGGAAAGTTCGCCGCTGCATGATTCGGGTTCGTTGTCCCCAAATAATCATCATTATGACAAGAATTACAATCAGTCGGAGTACCCGCAAAACCATTCGTGTGACACGAATTACAATCCACTCCAACGTGTCCACCCTTTAGCGGAAAGTTAGTACCGTCATGATTGAAGTTATCTTCTTCGTTGCCGTTTGGATGACATGCAAAACAAGCGTTATTGGAATATACATAACCATTTACCCCACCATGATCATCATTTGTTTCTGGATTTGTATGGCAATTAGTACAACTAAATTCTGCGTAATTATTGGGATTGGTATGACAATCAATACATTGATCCCATTCTCCCTTATGCTCCCCACTATAGATTGGAAAATATAAACCATCGTGATCTGGGAAATTTGCAGGAGTCCATTCTGGAGCCGTAGTGTGACAGCTTGCGCAATCTATAGAGAACTGCAAGACAGTATGATTGGGGCTTTGTGTGTTATTATAATCTTCTTGATGACAGGTCACGCAATCAGCCGACAAATTAGCAAAAGTTCCACCCGTATGGCATTTCTCACAACTAATATCATGTCCACCGACCAAAGGAAAAAAGCCATGATTAAAGTTATCGACTCCCCACCCACCCTTAGATGGATTATGGCATTCCATACAATTATCCGAATAACCGGCTGCGCTATGGTCGGGATTTTGGGTATTTTCATAATCCTGACGATGACAATTGACACATTCATTACCAATCCGATTGAATCGTAGATTTGAAGCAGATTGGTGACATTCGACGCAAGTTAATTGATCATGGGCGCCAATTAATGGGAAGCCATTCCTTTCATGTAGCTCTGGTATCCGATCAATCGTCCAGGAATCTGAATCATGACACCTTTTGCAATCATCCCCAACGGTCTGTTCGTGCATATCGGTATGACAAGAGACACAATCGCTACTTGCTTGCGCAAATACTAAAGAAGTATGACATTGTTTACAATCTAACACCTGATGCGCCCCTTCCAACGGGAACTCTGTCTTACTATGTGAAAAAGATTTTGGCTGACTTGGGTTATTTGTTTTCCAAGATTCACTCGAAATGCTCCACCCTTCAGGATTATGGCAGTCGGCACAATTTAACACAAAATCACCTCCATGTGGTGATTGCCCAAGTAGGAAGACAGACCATGCTACCATGAGCACAATTAATGATAGTTTATTCATTCAGTTATACCAGTTTGTAGACTGTAGCTAACTTGGTTAGCAAACAGGTTTTAATTTTCGATTTGCCCCTAAACAACACAAGTTTAGGCGCATGACAATTCTAATCTATTGCATCAGCATCCAAAGATAGCTAATTCTTACCAAAAGGTCAAGTTTTACAAACTTTCCTTCTAGCCAACTGCTAAAACCACTAATTAATCATCACCATCGGGATGACAGGCATAACATGCATTACTTTCATACACA
>JAJRQS010000073.1 GCA_024280135.1 Bacteroidota bacterium
CATAATCATTGACCCAAGATAAAGTACTACAACCGTCTTGGGCGACGGCTCCACCCTGTTGCGCAAGCCAATCTTGAAGGGCTGACTCGTTTCCACTGCCATCACACGTGACTGTTTTGTCCAATGCTGGACTAGTAATTTGAGGGGTCGCTGTATCTTCAATTTTAAAACTCGCTGTGGTGGTACTGCTTTGTCCACAAGCATCTGTTGCCGTGAAATTTACTGTTGCTGATGGATTACAACCACTACTCATCCCTGCATAATCATTGACCCACGATAAAGTACTACAACCATCTTGGGCGACGGCTCCACCCTGTTGCGCAAGCCAATCTTGAAGGGCTGACTCGTTTCCACTGCCATCACACATGACTGTTTTGTCCATCGCTGGACTAGTGATTTGAGGGGCTGCTGTATTTATTTTAAAACTCGCTGTGGTGGTACTACTTACTCCACACAAGTTTGTTGCCGTAAAATTTACTGTCGCTGAAGGGTTACAGCCACTACTCATTCCTACATAATCATTGATCCACGATAAAGTACTACAACCATCTTGGGCGACGGCTCCACCCTGTTGCGCAAGCCAATCTTGAAGGGCTGACTCGTTTCCACTGCCATCACACGTGACTGTTTTGTCCATCGCTGGGCTAGTGATTTGAGGGGCTGCTGTATTTATTTTAAAACTCGCTGTGGTGGTACTGCTTACACCACACAAGTTTGTTGCTGTAAAATTTACTGTCGCTGAAGGGTTACATCCATTGCTTAACTCCGAAAAATCATGCGTCCAAGAAACATCAAATCCATCAGCGATAGCCCCGCCATGGTTATTCAACCATAAATTGAGCGCCTGATTAGCATTTGTACAATTTACGGTTTTGTCAGAGGCCGGAACCTGCATATTAACGTTTAGACAATCTCCATTTGGACAAACATTTATGACAACCACATCTTCAATGGACAAATACATACTTTCGTTGTACAAATGTGTAGATTCTTCACCGATAAAACGAATCTTATAAATACCTGGCTCACTAAAATTTACATTTGTCGAATACGCGTTCTTGTTTTCAAAAGTAACCGAACCAGGACCCGAAAAAACCTCCCAATGGACAGGAATATTAGCAGGGTTAAGGTTATTATTAAAAATGATTTTCCCCGTAATATTCTGGTGTAAACAAGTTGTCGTAACATCTGCTCCTGCATCTGCTCGATACCCCGTTCCCGAAGAAGCCCATGGCCATGAAGAGTTATGCGGAAAGTACGTTCTAAAAAAATCTTGTAATCCATCCCAATACTGATACGGACTATTCAGATGTTTACCGTTCAAGTTATGGTAATAAACTAATGGGCCTTCAAGCTGGTTGAAAGCAGTATAAGAAGATTCGGCCGGACTGACATCATCCAACAAACTCAAAGAGATATAATTGGGACCTTTGAAACGCTGGGCTGAAAATACTTCATCATAATACTTAGTTCCCTGGAGGATTCTTGTAATTTCCGAAGGGTTGTCCAATGTCGTTCGCAAGTAAATTGGAAATCCACTAGGTCTATTATGAGGTAATCCATTATGTTGACCCATCGTAGGATTGTTCGCAGCAACAATATCAACTCGGCTGTCGATCCCCGAAAAAAGAAGTGCCAAGCCGCCTCCTTGACTATTACCATAAGCTCCAACATGCTCACCATCAAACTCTGGTCGAGTATATAAATAATCAATAGCCCTCATACCTGCCGCTATTGCCCACCGGTAATAAACAGTATCAGTCGTTCCAATGTCTGGGTTATACATCTCAGCATCTGGGACTTGTACATCTACTGGGGAGTTGTGAATACTTATGGATAATACCATTGCTCCCAATCTTTCTGCCATATCAAGATCTGGACCTACCGCCAAAGAATTACCGAAAGCCGGAAATTTAACCAACCCCGTAAAAGGTCCTTCTCCGCTTGGTATGGTCAAATATCCATACATTCTTCGACCTTCAATACTACCCATGCTAATCTTGTACGTTGTTGAATAGGGAGAATTTTTGTCAATGTACTCTAGGTGGGTATCAAAAGGTACTGCATTTAGCTTCCAACGAATATTATTCCAATAACTATCAAAATCATCTGGAATTGACTCTATTGGGCGTAGTCCTCTAACATTGTACACACCGGCAACAATCGCCGACTCACCATTTTGGCTAACCGTACAAAAATAACTACCCGGCTCAGTGGGCGCATACATAATGGTGGTGGGTACGTTTGGCTGAAGATCCACTGTTCCTGTTTGCAAATCTGGTAAAAGTGGGGTTCTACTTATTTTATACTGCACCTCACCTCCAACTTGTGAGCTTATCTGATAAGCTATACTTTCGCCAGAATTATAACGGTGATATGGATTATTAACAGAAACTCTCAACTGTCCATATGCCCATACAGACACAAAAATCCATACCACTAGCGTAAAGTAGTATTTTTTCAAAGAAAGAAAAGACCGTAGGAGCATAGACATACAAGGCTTATTTTGTTACAATGTGGCATTTTGATAGATAAAAATGAACTAGCTACGGTAAGAGGGAGGATGTTTAATGCTACAAAGATATACTTTTTTTTAATATGTTTTGGCTTTTTCAATTAATTAATTTTTCACCCATTTAACAAACCAAGTTTTATGTGTCGCGTTATCAATTACTTTTATAAAGTAAATAGCACTAACTAAATGCGACACTTCGATACAACCATCTATATCTGACGCTAATGCTTGTCCTTTAAAATCTAGGAGCACAGCTGAATAATTCTGAATATTGGTGCGAATCGACACAACATCAGATGCTGGATTAGGGTAAACACTAAAGGGAACTTCTAGTACATCCAAAATTAAATCTGGACTTACATATTCATAACAACCAATATCTGCATGTGCTCCTTGTGGACGGCTGATTCCATTTTTATCGATTTGGGAAGCTGACACATCATCGGCGGCATCCACCAATATGCTTGTGCTCAATAATTGATAGTCATAACTTGCATAATCTACAAAATTAAGTTGATAATCTGAATACGTTGATAAGGACACATTATGGCTTGCGTCACCTGTGAGATCGTATGTATTGGCGACATTATTCTTGATAATACAACCCGTACTAGGCGTTCCCGTTTTTCCGTCTGTAATTTTAATCCAAGAAGGACCCGGTGCCACATCTGGGGTCGGATCTAGTACCGTATTATTGACAAACTTGCAATCCACTGCTTCATAAAAAGAGATTCCATGCCAATGGTTCACAACTATCAAGTTATTCTCGACTATCCAATTTCGATACGGGCCATCAAAGCATCCTATGCCTTGCATATCTCCCAAAAGTGGTTGATTAGGATCTTCGTAATTAATAATAGTATTGCCTCGGATGATATTATCATCAACAACTAATCCCGTTGTCGTAAATGACTGAATACCGTCATCATGATTCTCATCGACTTTATAACAATTCTTAATTATATTATTTTCTACCAATAAGTTAGAGCCAGTCATTCGAATACCATCACCCGAAAAATTCTTAATACTATTTCCGACACAGTTAATAAATTTAGCCGTAAGGATGAAACCAAAATGAATATTCTCCAGAGAATTATTTAAGAGTTCACAGGAATCGGCATTCCGCACGTAAATACCTGTGGAAGCCTTTGCGACCCATTCGTCGGCACTTGTCCAAGGCGTAGCCGTACTATAAATATGACAATCCTGAATCTCAAGTAACTTTGAAGGTCCATGCCAGTCGTGACTTTCCAGAAGCACTAAGCGCCCAGAAGAATATTTGCCGAAAGGCTCTCCACTAATATCTATTCCTTGAAAGCGCCACTTTGTACTGGCAATCAAGCTTAAATCTGAAATAATAGGCTTATGCCCTGCTTGCGCTAAAACGGTGATATACGCTTGGTTATTAAAGTTTCTAAGGTAAATGGATCCATGTTTTCCATCTCGCAAAATAAGGGTATCTCCCGCTTGTACGGGTGCCCCTTGATTCTTGATAACTAATTGATTGTTAGTGACATTATAGGGCAATGGGCTATTCTGATAGTGTTCAATCAGATGAGCTGTTATAACGGCCTCTAAGGTTGTCCAAGGCGCATCAAAAGAGCCATTATTTGACATGGAACCATTATTAGGATCAATGTAAAATTGCATTGCAAATCCTGAAAACATCCAAAATAAAAACAAAATTAATAAAGAAAATTTCTGCATCGTTCAAGGCTTTTCAAGCCAATATACGGTATTTTGGTGAGTAATTCAAGGCTTTTAAAGTACGGATATCACCCAAAGCATCATTTTGGATATTGATGCGTTTGGGAGCGGACCCAAATAACAATAAACACCCAAATTCAAGTTGTTTTGACCTCAAAACGTGTATATAACAAATTGCACAGATTTGATATTTTATCGCAAAAAAATAGCTGTCTTCAATATTAATTTGTTATACATTCCTCATTTTTTTTTGTTCTCTAGAATGGGAACAATCTTTGCTACCTAGCAAGTATTAATGAGATTAACACGCTTATCAATTGGACAGAAAATTTCCGTTTAATTCCATTAGATTTGCGTCTATAACAAAAGCAAGATTATGGAGAACTTAAAGGACGAAGTTGTACGCTGCAATTTTGATAAGGTAGAAGAGCTATTGAATAATGGCGTAGAATGGGATTTACCTGATTTTTTAACCGAAAACACTCTTGGGAACTTATTTAGACAAAAGCGTTTCAATTTGCTCAAAACATTAGTAGATAATGAGGTTGTCTCTTTAGACATATTTGAATATGACAAATTTAGAAGGACTATCTTCCAACACATCATTGACGCCCCTTTTTCTGATGAACTCCAGCAGTTTTTAGAAGCCATTCTTCCGAAAGTAGAAAATATCGACGATGAATTATCAGGAGACACGTGGCTCGGTTTAGCCATCAAAAAAAATAGCAATAGCAAGATTATTGAGTTATTGATGAATGCGGGTTGTGCTCCTAACAAGATTAATACAAAGGAGGAGACCTATTTATTTTCAACGCAAGATATCGCATTAACGCAAGTCCTACTAGATAACGGGGTTGACATCAACAAAAAGAATCTAATAGGCAGAACCGCTTTTTATGCCGTAGTAGCCTCCAAGGATGCAGAATTGATTCAATTGTATCTGGACAATGGAATTGATGTAAATAGTCCTGACAACAAAGGAGAAACCGTTTATAATGTAGTCTGTTTCAACATCATGGATGGTGTTCCTGTTTTTGAGCAACTAGCGAGTTTTGACCCACCACAAGTGAATCTGAAAGACAGCGATGGAGAGTCTATCTTTATGAAAATGTCAAGAATGGTTGAGTGGGAAAGTCATATTCAGATATTTGGGATGATGATTGATCATGGTGCTGATTTATTTCATGAAGCGCTAGACATATATGGCAATCCAACAACCGCCTCAGATTTGGTCGCAAAAAAATCTGTACAAGTGCTAGAGATGCTTTCCAATAAAGGCTATCTAGATGTGAAAGCAATAGATGCCCGTGGCAATACTTGGCTACACAAAGTCTGTAAAGAGGAACTTAACTTCGAACAGAAAAAAGCAAAAGAACTATACAAAAAAGTTAAATTTTTACTTAAAAATGGAGCCCATCCAAAGGTAAAAAATGACGAAGACAAATCACCTATTGACTATGCCCAAGAAGACAATCTAAAGGTCAAGGCATTACAAATCATGTTAAAATAAAAAAAGAATTATGTCATTATCATTTGTACAAGCCTGTGAATCAGGAAAAAGAAAAATTGCGGAATTATTATTAGATAAAGAAGCCGTAGAAGTAAACTACACGGACGAAAAAGGTCGTACAGCTTTACACTATGCGGCTCATCATGGATATGCCGACATTGTAAAGAATTTAATTGACAAAGGAGCAGAGGTAGATTATGAGGATCATAAAGGAGAAACACCTTTATTCTTTTCATTCTTGCAAAATCAAAAAAGCACTGCGCTTATATTGATGGACAACAATGCAAAGATAGAAATCAAAGATTACGAAGGAAGTAGCCTTTTGCATATAGCTGCCAAGAATGGACAAATGGAATTATGCACAAGGCTAATAGAGAAAGGTTTAGATGTTGACATTCAAAACAACAATGCTGAAACGCCCCTAATGTTTGCTACTTTATGCCGTAAAATGCCTGTCGTAAAAATACTGATCGCCGCTGGAGCAGATTCGAATGCTGTCAATAAGGTGGGTTATGCACCCATTCATATTGCCATTGACAATAAAAA
Source organism: Bacteroidota bacterium (assembly GCA_024280135.1). GTDB lineage: Bacteria > Bacteroidota > Bacteroidia > Chitinophagales > Saprospiraceae > HyVt-613. The sequence continues at coordinate 6,279 of JAJRQS010000073.1, forward strand.
CATTCCAATCACGAAGTTATTATTGGAAGCCGGTGCTTTTGTCGATCAGCCAACAGCCAAAGGAGATACACCGTTGCTTATGGCTTGTGTCGATCGAAACCGTATGTTAGTCAAACTCCTTGTAGAGAATGGCGCAAATGTAATGGTTACGAATACAGATGGCATGACTCCTATTTACTATGCCTGCGGAAACAACCAAAAAGAAGTGGTCGAATTATTCTTGGATCATTGGCTGGATGTCAATGCATCTTTGCCGTTATCAGAAGCCACAAGTTCCATGAATTCTTATTTGGAATGGGTAGAAACGAGTGAGAATCTATCGATGACAGCAGCCTATACCATTACAAAGTCGTACACATTTGGCGGAGAAAGTTTATTACACCTTGCGGTCAAAAATGGTCACCTTTTTATGGCAAAATTATTGGTTGAGCGAGGCGCAAAAGTAAACATTCAAGATGAGTCCGAGAATACCCCTTTGCACTATGCGGCTGCAAATGGGAAAATTGATATTGTAAAGTTTCTTTTGGAGAAAGGAGCAGATGTTGAAATCACCAATGTAAAAGAACAGAAAGCCATCGACTATTCTAATGTCAAAGGCTTCAATGAAATTACAGAGGTTATTTTAACAAAAATGCCTAGCGGAACAGTTTTAGATTCTGTAGAACCAAAGAATACAACACCCGTTTCAGACATAAGAGTAAGCATTTCGGAAGAAGAAGTAATGGAAAAGCTTAAAAAGCTCAAAAAAGTATTTGAGAACGATCTCATTGATGAGGCGGAATACAAATTAAAGAAAAGTGAATTAATTGCACTCTTATAATCACCTATTAAATCAAAAATAATATGAAAAAGAACTTTGAATTTAAAGACGACAAATCGCACAAATTCTGGAAAATTGAGACTGCTGAAAAATCGTTTACGGTCACTTATGGACGAGTAGGAACCGACGGCACCTCAAAGACTAAAGAATTTGACACCATTGAAAAAGCAGAGAAAGAAGCGGCTAAGATTATCGCTCAAAAAATCAAAAAAGGATATGTCGAACAATAATGTTGTGTATCTCTGCTCTGTAACAGTTTGAGCAGAGATACTCTTTTTGTCCGTAATAGACTGGCATAAATTTCGTTTTGAGGATAGATTTTTTTTGTTAAAAATTCGGTTTACTCAATAAAACGTCGTAACATTGCCCCAAACTACCAGCATTTGTCAGATAGTATCGTAATTATACCCACCTACAATGAGAAAGAGAATATCGAAGCGATCATTCGTAAGGTATTCTCGTTGGAAAAAGACTTTCATATACTCATCGTGGACGATGGGTCCCCAGATGGTACTGGTGCTATTGTCAAAACGCTTCAATCTACTTTCCCGAATCAATTGTTCATAGAAGAACGTGCTGGGAAGCAGGGTCTAGGCACAGCATATATCCATGGCTTTCGATGGTCATTGGATCGAGAATATGATTATATTTTTGAGATGGACGCTGATTTCTCCCATAACCCAGAAGACTTGCCTCGTTTATATGAAGCTTGCGCCAAACAAGGAGGCGATATGTCG
>JAJRQS010000074.1 GCA_024280135.1 Bacteroidota bacterium
AAAGATAGTGATGCAAATGCAACGGGTCTGACATCAACCTTTACATTGGGTGCAGGTGAAGATAATCCTTCATTAGATATGGGTGTATTCCAACCTGCCGCTACGGGTTCAGTAGGCGACTTTGTATGGAATGATACGAATCAAGATGGTATTCAGGATATGGGTGAAGCAGGGATAGCAGGAGTAGTTGTTAACTTGTTAGATGCCAATGGCAATCAAATAGCAACGACTACAACAGCAGCCGATGGTTCATATAGCTTTACAAATTTACCAGCAGGAGATTACCAAGTACAATTTGTTTTGCCAAACGGCATGACCGCTTCTCCACAAACCAATGGCACAGTTGATGGCAGTGATGGAGACAATGCAGGTTTAACTAGTGTGTTTACATTAGGAGATGGCGAACAGAATAATGATATTGATATGGGTGTTTATCAGCCTACAGGAACTGGTTCAATCGGTGATTTTGTATGGAATGATACAAACCAAGATGGTATTCAGGATATGGGTGAAGCAGGGATAGAAGGAGTCGTTGTTAATTTGTTAGACGCCAATGGCAACCCAATAGCCACGACAACAACGGCAGCTGATGGTTCTTACAGCTTTACAAATTTACCAGCAGGAGATTACCAAGTACAATTTGTTTTGCCAAACGGCATGACCGCTTCTCCACAAACCAATGGCACAGCCGATGGCAGTGATGGAGACAATACCGGTTTAACTAGTGTGTTTACATTAGGAGACGGCGAACAGAATAATGATATTGATATGGGTGTATATCAACCTACAGGTACCGGTTCAATCGGTAATTTTGTGTGGAATGATACCAACCAAGATGGTATTCAGGATATGGGTGAAGCAGGGATAGAAGGAGTAGTTGTTAACTTGTTAGATGCTAATGGTAATCAAATAGCAACGACTACAACGGCAGCCGATGGTTCTTACAGCTTTACAAATTTACCAGCAGGAGATTACCAAGTACAATTTGTTTTGCCAAACGGCATGACCGCTTCTCCACAAACCAATGGCACAGCTGATGGAAGTGATGGAGACAATGGAGGTTTAACTAGTGTGTTTACATTAGCAGACGGCGAACAGAATAATGATATTGATATGGGTGTATTTGGATGTAACTGTACAGATATTGTAGCAGCAGACACCATGACATTTCAATCAAGTGGTACAGATATTCCAGTTTGTCTAGAGATAAGCATGACAGATGCTCAACTGTATGACATCGTATTAAATGGATTGCCATACAATAGTGGATTGAGTGCTTGTTCAGAAGATACTTTAGTTTACTACTCTTTATTTGGTGCAGGAAACGGAACGAATGGCCCTTATCATTTAGATTTCTGGAAAGTAAATGGTGTTGATTTTGCTGGAGACTTTGCAGATATCAATGCCTTAGCAGACTCAATGAATGTATGGGATCCTAACGGTAATTGGGTTGTTAATTTTAATACCATCAGTGGTGGTATTTGGAATCCAAGTATTTATGGCAACATGGATATTAGGACAATCGGTTCCGGGCAAGTAACGCATATTGATATAAATTCTACTTCTGTGATGACAGGTTCTGAAATGACAGTGCCTGGTACAGTTGGAATAAATGAAGTTGTTTTTGTTGATAAGAACAATCCATGTTGTACAGATACGATTATTGTAGTTGTAGAAGGTCTTTTGCCGCAAGGAAGCATTGGAGACTTTGTTTGGTTAGATAGCAATGGAGATGGTGTTCAAGATGCAGGTGAATCAGGCATGGCAAATGTAACGGTTGAGTTATTAGATGGAAACGGAAATGTAATAGCTACAACAATGACAGATGATAATGGCTTTTATTCTTTTACAGGATTAGATGCTGGAGATTATCAAGTGCACGTTGATTTAGCGGGTCAGACAGCCTCTCCCCAAGGAGCAGGTACTACAGATACAGATAGTGATATAAATGCGACTGGCTATACAACTGTATTTACACTAGGAGCAGGAGAAACTAAAACTGATATTGATGCTGGTTTAATTCCATGTGCAAATTGTACAGATATTGTAGCAGTGGATACGATGAATTTCGCACCTAGCTTAACGGACATCAAAGCTTGTCTTCCAATTAGTATGACAGACGCGCAACTATATGACATCATCTTAAATGGTTTACCATACAATGACGGTCTTAGTGCTTGTGCAGAGGATACTTTAGTTTACTATTCTTTATTTGGAGCAGGAAACGGAACGAATGGTCCTTATCATTTAGATTTCTGGAAAGTAAATGGTGTTGATTTTGCTGGAGACTTTGCAGATATCAATGCCTTAGCAGACTCAATGAATGTATGGGATCCTAACGGAAATTGGATTGTTAATTTTAATACCATCAGTGGTGGTATTTGGAACCCAAGTATTTATGGTAACATGGATATTAAGACAATCAGTTCTGGGCAAGTAACGCATATTGAGATTAATTCTACCTCTGTGATGACAGGTTCTGAAATGACTATTCCTGGTACTGTAGGGATTAATACAGTAGTTTTTGTTGACCAAAACAATACTTGTTGTAGAGATACAATTATTATGATTGTAGCAGGAAATAATACTGTCATTGCAAAGAACGATGTGAATCAAACAGAAATGGGTACATCAGTTGTTGGTCAGGTATTGACAAATGATGTTGACCCTGAAGGCAATAACCTTACGGTAAATACAACCCTTGTTTCTGGACCGACTAACGGTATGGTTATCATCATGCCTGATGGAACATATTCTTATATTCCAAATGCAGGATTTACAGGACATGATGTATTTGAATACGAAGTATGTGATGACGGTACGCCCCAAGCTTGTGATACTGCGAGAGTAGATATTACGGTATTCGGAGTACAAGGAGAGAATAACCCTCCAGTCGGAATAGCGGATCATTATTTGACGACAGTTGATAATCCTGTAACAGGAAGCTTACTGCCAAATGATAGTGACCCTGACGGAGATGTATTAACTATTAATACAACACCCGTAACCAATCCAACAAACGGTACAGTGGTGATAAACCCAGATGGTACTTATACATATACGCCGAATGCAGGCTTTGAAGGAGAAGATGAATTTACATATGAAATATGTGATGATGGCACACCTTCGATGTGTGATACTGTAGTGGTGACAATAGATGTGTTACCCAATACAGGTGTGAACACAACCGTAGCTACTGATGATGCAGGTACAGGTAAAATCAATGAAAATATTACGGGTAGCCTTACAGCAAATGATACCGACCCAGAAGGGAATACACAAACCGTTAATGTAACACCCACAACGGATCCAACTCATGGTACTGTAGTTATTAATATTGATGGAACTTATACTTATACGCCAAATGAGGATTTCTATGGCAATGACCAATTTCAATATGAAGTATGTGATGATGGTACTCCACAAGCATGTGATATTGCCACGGTTTACTTGACTATCATGAGTGAAAATTCAGTGGTTGCGAAGAATGATATTAACCAAACTTTGGTCAATGTCCCTGTGACTGGATCTGTATTGACGAACGATGATGACCCACAAGGAAATTCATTTGCTGCTTTGACAACTTTGATTAGCCAACCACAACACGGTACGGCTACAATCGGAACAGATGGTGTATATACTTATACACCTGATACGGATTATGACGGAACAGATGTATTTACCTATACCATTTGTGATAATGGATTGCCACAAGCTTGTGATACCGCAGATGTATTTATCTCAATCATTGCGATTGATACGACAAAGAACAATCCTCCGATTGGTGTAGTAGATGATGGTAAGACGTTGGTTGATGTAGAATTAACAGGTCATATCACTACAAATGATGGAGACCCAGATGGAGACGGAATTGTTATTGATACCATTCCTTTTGTTCCGCCTTCAAACGGTACTGTAAAAATCAATCCAGATGGCTCTTATACTTATAAGCCAAATGCTGGATTTATTGGGCAAGATACTTTCTTCTATATTGTTTGCGATGATGCAGTGCCACCACTTTGTGATACTTCCATGGTTATCATTGAAGTCCTTCCAGACAATGGTGAAAATATTGTTTTTGCCAATGACGACACTGGATTTGGAAAGATGAATACCATCATCTCTGGTAGCATGGTGTTGAATGATTTTGACCCGCAAGCGGATAACTTCACAGCGTCTATTACGCCAGTAAGTAATCCATCTAACGGTACAGTCATGCTTAATGCAGATGGTACATACAATTATACACCGAATACTGATTTCTTTGGGAATGATGAATTTGTTTATGCAATATGTGATGATGGTTTGCCGCAAGCATGTGATACGGCTACGGTTTACTTAACCATATTCCCTGGAGCTCCTCAAGAGCCTGGAATCATAGCTGTCGATGATGTAGATACAACCTATAAGGATACACCAGTAGTGATTGATATCTTGATTAATGACAATATTCCTTCGGATGTATTTGATGTGAATATTATTACAAACCCGTCACACGGTTCAGTTACTTATGATAGTTTAGGTGTATTGACTTACTATCCAGAGGAAGGATATTGCAGTAATGTACCAGATGAGTTTGAGTATGAAGTTTGTACAAGTACTATTTGTGATACGGCATTAGTTCAAGTATATGTGCTATGTCCTGAGTTGGTCTTTCTCAATGGTTTCTCACCAAACCATGACGGTGTCAATGACTTCTTTGTAATCAACGGAGTTGGAGACTACCCAAATAATATCCTTAAAGTCTATAACAGGTGGGGTAATCTAGTGTATGAAAAAGATCGCTATGATAACACTTGGGATGGTAGTTGGATACAAGACAGTGCACCTGTCCCAGATGGAACTTACTTTTATGTTTGGGATAATGGAGAAGGCAAACGCTTTAGCGGTTATGTCGAAATACATAGATAAGAATTTCCTTGCGGAAAATGATATTAAAAAAAGGCTACTCGAAAGAGTAGCCTTTTTTTGTTTTAGAAACGATTTAAAATAGGAGAGGGCATTAGCTTCATTGTTTAAAGCTTTTTCAATTCAGCCGCTACATTAATCTGAACAGTTTTTGCAATCTTACCTTTTACCATGGAAGGAATCTTAATACCATAGTCAGCTAAAACAACATCAAAATTGGCGGAAGCTTCATAGAGATCTCCTTTTTGGGTAATAGTAGCTGGAACCGTTACTTCATGCGTAACACCATGTAAAGTTAAGTTGCCCGTAACAGAAGTCTGAATAGGACCGGCTTTCGAGAAATCAATATCATCCACAAATTTTCCTTTAAAAGTTGCTTTGGGAAATTTAGAACTCTCCATATAATTCTCATTAAAATGCTCTTGCATCAAGGCTTTCTTAAATAAGAACCCTTTGACTAATACGGCCAATTGTATCTTTTTAGATTGGGTATCTATCACAAAACTGGCTGTCTTGTTTACGGCTTTAATTTGCTCTAATTTAGCATCAGAGTGAAAAGAAATTGTGGCTTTTCTAGTCCCTATTTTTTGGGCATCTGCTTGCGCAAAAAAGAAAAGGGTACAAAAAGCAAGGAGCATGAATTTTTTCATATACGTTTTTTTAGTTTTTTATGACACATCTGTCTAATACCACATCCATCAAATAACCACTACAAAGCCCTTTCAGATTGACAGATTGTCCAACTTTAAGGCTTTTTGAATTATGTTTGACCAATGGGTCTAGGTTGCAAATAATAGAAGACATATCGTTTTCTGTTGCTAAAATAACGGTTGTTTCGCCCATTTCATTCTTTTCTAGTTCCTTTATGACTCCATTAACGATTATGAGTTTATCTAAATAGAGTTCATTTGCCTTTGTTTCATCATTTTCGAAGGCAATGAGCAAGTCATTACTTTTGATCCTGAGATCTTCTTTGGAGGCCGCAATGTCTTGGTGGGGTTTATTCCACTGAAAGTAGCCATAGATGCCACCGAGTATGGCCAGTCCTAAAATTAATAGTACTATTTTTTTCATCTTATTGGGGTTTGTAACTACCTGTAGAGATGTCTTGCAAAACGTCTCTACAGGTATGTCACGTTTCTACTACGAATGGTCAATTATCCAAAGCACCTTGTTCGATCCAAGCGGCTACTTTCTTGATTGTACAATCATCCAGTTTGTCTTGATTCTTAGGCATTGGAGAAATACCGGACTGGTGTTGGATAGATTTTAAAAATGCCTCATTATCCACATAAGATTTGACGGCCGCATAGCCTTCCATAATGACTCCTCCTTGATTGGCAGCGGTACTGTGACAACTCAAACAATGAAAATCCAATATAGGCAGAATGTCTTCCGTGTAACTCATGCTATCGGTCACACAAACAGCCAATTCCGGATACAAATCTTCTGCATTGTCATAATAACAGGAACTACTAGAAAGTCCCAATGCAAGCATAAAACCTATTACCAAGTACTTCATTTAGTTGTCTTTTTTACCTTGCTCAATCCATTTGCTGAATAGTTCAATATCATTATCTGCAAGCTTATCAGCATTCTTAGGCATTGGGCTTACGCCGTCCTCATGACGCATCGTTTTAATTAAGTTTGCAGCCTTAGGAGCAATTTGATCATGCTTTTCCAGAATAATGTCTTTTTTTGCAGTTTCAGTATCGTGGCACCCAGAAGTACTACAATTCTTTGCAAAAATGGGTAAAATCTCAGTTTTGAAACTGACATCTACAGTTTCATCTACGGGATCTTTTTTACAAGAAGTCAACGTAATCATGGCTACTGAAAAGGTAGCTAAAAGGAAGAAAAGAATCTTTTTCATCGTTCAATTTTTTGTTTGAAAATAAAAGCCAAACTTGGCTTATTAGGCAAAGTTACTTTTTTTTTGGCATAAACGTATATTTGATAGGGCTAAAGTGTATATAACAACTGAATAATGTTGTAAATAACAATTTTATTTG